>WRFW01000216.1 GCA_009787435.1 Defluviitaleaceae bacterium | reverse complement strand
AAGCACAGTAACATTAACACCACCAAACGCAAACTAGTTTGTGTTGTTTATAGAAATACAAAATAAAAGCCCCTTTATGGGGCTTTTATTTATTTATAAGAGAAAGCCAGGAGGGTTAACCAATACCTATCATTATAGTAGAGACAACGAGGGTTAACCCCCGGTGCGGAACCGTTGTTGTGTCAACAACATAGGTTATCCCCCCCCTAGTTTTGCCACTGCATGCAGATTGTGCCGCCCGCTAGGCATAATTTTTATTTTCTATCCCTTCAATAAATATAGTTTTCCCAGGGCTTGTTTAATCTTTAAAAATATGTTATAATTATGATATACAATTTTATTGCCTAGCTAGGGTAGCATTGTTAATTATCCCCCACCGTAGGTAGTGTTCATCCGCTAGGGTATTAGCAATTAGCCCCATTATAGGGGTTTTTCTCTCCCGTTAGGGCAGCGTTGTTAATTATTCCTATCACAGGTGGTGTAGCTCCCTCGCTTAGGGTCAAGGAGGTAATGCATTATGAAAATATCATTTGTTGGCAAACCAAATGTAGTCTCTGCTGCTTTGAAAGAAAAAACCGAAGAAAAATTACAGCGTTTATCAAAGTTTCTTTCAGAAGATATACACATTACTGTTGCTTTTAAAATAGTAAAAATAGAGCACAAAATAGAAGTTACTTTTTATGCTTATGGCAAAACTTTTAGAGCAGAAGCAAAAGACAATGAAGATATGTATTCAGCTTTGGATTTAGTCGTTGAAAACTTAGAAAAACAGTTACGCCGTTTAAGAAATAAAACGCAAGAAAAAGCTAGAAGAACTAGTTCAGTTTCAGATTTATTTATAGAAGATACCCCGGAAGATTTTGAAGAAGAAGAAACTACTATAATTCTTAAAAACCAAGAAATAGTTCCCCAAGAAGTTGAAGATGCAATAATGCAGTTAGAGCTTTTAGGAAAGCAATTTTTAGTTTTCAGAAATATTTTAACAGACCGTGTAAATGTTGTATACAAAACTTCAAATGAAAACACTTATGGCTTAATAGAAACTTAAATCTAGCGAAGCCTAGCCCACCGCAGGTGGTTTCTGCAGTAAAAAAATAACGATAAAGCTGGGGGGTTATTCAAAAAATTGAAATCTAGCGAAGCCTAGCCCACCACAGGTAGTTTTTGCAGTAAAAAATAACGATAAAGCATGGGGGTATTCAAAAAATTGAAATCTAGCGAAGCCTAGCCCACCACAGGTGGTTTCTGCAGTAAAAAATAACGATAAAGCATGGGGGTATTCAAAAAATTGAAATCTAGCGAAGCTAGCCCACCGCAGGTGGTTTTTGCAACAAAGAACAATGGTAAATTAGAAGAAATTAAAAAAATAATTGATTGTATAAGCGTTACTGAAGCAGGAATAGACATAGAAATTGAAGAAGATGGTGAAACATATTTAGATAATGCTTTTAAAAAAGCTGAAACTATAGCAAAGCTCACAGGCAAGCCAACTTTATCAGATGATAGCGGCATTGAAATAGAGCATTTGAATGGGTTGCCAGGCAAAGATGCAGCATATTATTTAACTACTAACGAAAACTATAAAGAAAGAAATTCTACAATTTTAAAAATGTTAGAAAATGCACAAAATAGGAATGCTAAATATGTTTGCTATATAGCTTATGTAAACCCAGATGGTCAAAAGTTATATACAGTTGCCACAATAGAGGGGCAAATAGCAAAAGAACCTAGGGGCACAAATGGCTTTGCATATGATGAAATATTTATTCCAAATGAATTCCCACAAAAAACAATGGCAGAGCTAACACTTGAAGAAAAAAATGAAATTAGCCATAGAGCAAAAGCTCTAAAAGCTATGAAAGAGAAGGTGGGCTTATAACAAAAAATAAAATTTATATCTTTATTAAAATCATTTAAAGTTTTGCTTAAAACTGGCAATACAAGTGAAGTTGAAAAATTAATTGATGAAGTTTTAGAAGAAGCTAAGAATTATAGTTAGTTTTTCCAAAATAAAAAAGAGGCGGAAAGCCTCTTTTTTATTGAGCCCTTTTTGGGCATTTTAATTTTATAATTATTCTGCTCTGCTTGCGAAGTATATTTATAGCTCTGCTGCCGTTGGCTTCATAGTAGGGAACAGTATAACATCTCTTATGCTTAATGCACCTGTTAAAATCATTACTAGTCTATCAATCCCTATTCCTAAGCCGCCAGTTGGCGGCATTGCATATTCAAGAGCCGTTAAAAAATCTTCATCTAATGGAACTGCTTCTTCATCACCTAGGTTTCTTAAGCTTTCTTGGTGCTTAAAACGCTCTCTTTGGTCTAATGGGTCGTTTAGTTCTGAATAGGCATTTGCAAGCTCTTTTCCTGCTATAAACAGTTCAAAACGCTCTGTTAAATGTGGTCTATCTTTTATTTTTTTAGTTAAAGGCGAAACTTCTATTGGGTGGTCTATTACAAAGGTAGGCTGTACTAACGTTTTTTCTACAAATGTATCAAAAAATAAAAATAATATATCACCATATGTGTGGTGTTTTTCATATTTTAATCCCTTTTCATCTGCATATTTTTTTGCCGTTTCTGTGTCTGTAAAAGTTTCAAAATCTATATTTGTTTTTTCTTTTACTAGCTCTATCATACTTGCTACTCTAAATTTTTTAGAAAAGTCTAGTTCTTCCCCGTCGTAATTCACTTTATATGTTCCATTTATTTTATAGCACAATGTTTTTATCATATCTTCTGTTAGAGCCATTATGCCTCTGTAGTCTGTATAGGCACAATAAAGCTCTAGCATTGTAAATTCTGGGTTGTGGCGTGTGCTTATACCCTCATTTCTAAAAATTCTACCTATCTCGTAAACTTTATCTATGCCGCCAACTATTAAGCGTTTCAAATAAGGCTCTAAAGAAATTCTCATAAAAAGATTCATATTTAAAGCATTGTGGTGTGTTGTAAAAGGTTTTGCGGCTGCCCCCCCATAAGTAGTTTGTAAAACAGGCGTTTCAACTTCTATATATTCAAGTTCGTTTAAATATTCACGCATAGAAGCTATTAGTTCGCTTCTTTTTTTAAAAGTTTCTTTAACTTCTGGGTTCACAATTAAGTCTAGATATCGCTGCCTATAACGCTGCTCTGTATCTTTTAAACCGTGGTATTTTTCCGGGAGCACTTGTAAGCTTTTTGAAAGAAGAGCAATGCCAGCCACTCTAATAGAAATTTCTTCTTTTTGCGTTTTAAAAACTTCGCCCTCAATTCCTACTATATCGCCTATATCAAACTTTTTAAATGCTTCATAGGCACCCTCTTCAGGGGTTTTTAATTTAACTTCTTCGCAGTCAGTGTATACTACTGCTGTGTTGTTAATATAAACTTGTATAGTTCCATGTGCGTCTCTAACATTAAAAAAGCTTGCTTTCCCCATTATTCTTCTAGTCATTAAGCGGCCTGCAAGTTTTACTTTTTTTCCGTTGTATTCTTCAAAATTTTCTAAAATATCGCTCGTTTTCGTGTCCACATTAAAAAGCGTTATATGAAAAGGGTCTTTTCCCTCTTCTTGCAATTCTTTTAACTTTAAACGCCTATTTTGAAGCTGTTCATTTAAGTCTAATTCTATGTTTTCCATGTTAAAAAACTCCTGTTTGCCTTTGTCTTATAATGTTTATATAATATTACTTCTGTATTTATATTTTCTATTCAGAAGTAATAAACCTGGGGCTTATCGCTAAAATATAATATTTTATTTTTTAATTTTTTGATGGTTTTAAAGCAAGTTCTAAAATTTTATATTCAATAATGCCATCAACTGCATTAATTTCTACTGTTTCATTAGCTTTTCTATTTATAAGAGCAACGCCTAAAGGGGACTCATAAGAAATAAAACCATTTTTAGGGTTAGCTTCAGCAGGTCCAACTATCGTATAAGTTTTTTCTTCGTTAAATTCAATATCTAAAACTTTTACAGTTGAACCAAGACTCACAACTTCAGAACTTATTTCTTCTTCTGCTATAATCTCAGCATTTCTTAGCATTTTTTCAATAGTTACTATTCTAGCTTCTATCTCTGCTTGCTCTTCTTTAGCTGCATCATATTCTGCATTTTCTGAAAGGTCGCCTTGGCCTCTTGCTTCTTTAATTTTTTCTGCAACATCTTTTCTTCTAACTATTTTTAAATTTGAAAGTTCATTTTCTAAGTTTTTAAAACCCTCTGTAGTTAAAAGTATCTTTTTTTCGTCCATCTATTGTCTCCATTTCAAGCAGCTAAAGCTGCGTTTTAATATAACTTTTTAGTTTCGGCTTCGTTAGTTTTAGCCGCTTGTGGCAATTGATAAAATATTATATCATGAATTTGAATGATTTGTCAAGCCTGCTTTCACACGTTTTAAAAGTCTTCATAAAAATTTGGATAATGATTATCTCTTCTAAAATTAAAAACTGCCGAAGACTGTTGCAATTTACCTTGAAAACGTGTAAAATATATAAGTGAGTAAATTGGGTATATCTAAAAACTATCTTTGTTCATTTTTAGATATACTGAAGATAGCCTGAAAAATGGGCTATCTTTAACGTGCCTTTCTAAAAACTTAGCATTTTTTATAGGTGCTCAAATTATTAAAATCCAGTTTTAGTTGGCGGGGTAACTAATGAAAATAGCATTAATAGTTTCTATAATAACTTTAGCTTCAAGGCTTTTATCGCTCGTGAGCGTTCAAATTTATATGGCTTTTTTTGGTCCACAATTGTTAGCATTAGAAGTTTATACTTTTGCTTTAAACGTGCCTAATATAGTTTTTAATATTTTAGGAACTAGTATAACGGCAATTGTAGTGCCTATATATGCAGGTCTTCTTAAAACAGATAAAATAGAAGCTGGCATTTTTATTAAGCGTATGTTTTTAATAATAATTGGAGTCGTTTTATTTTTAATGCTCATAGGTTTCTTTTTGGCGCCTCTTCTCGTAAGAGTTTCTTATTTTAGCGGCTACTATTATTACGAGCAATTCGCCGTATTTGCTTTAAGGGTTATGTTGCTTTCAATATTTTTTTATGGCATAAATTATCTTTTTCAAGGTATACTCCATTCACACAATAAATTTCTTTTAGCCGCAATGGTTACTATTCCAACTAGCCTTTTCATAATAATTTATACAGTTGGTTTTAGCTCTGAATTTGGTGTATATGGCTTAATTTATGCAACAGTTATTGGGCTTTCTTTGCAAGGTTTAATTTTGGCATTGCCAGTAGCCCATAGGCTTTTAAATATAAGCCAAATAAAATTTTATCATTTAAAAAATCAAAAACTAGCAAAGCCAGTAAAAAAACAAAGGCTGGCTGCAAAGCCAGTAGATGAGCATATGGTAAAAGCTTTGCAAATGGTTGCTCCTCTTTTAATTAGTGCTTCAAGCTTTCAAATTATGAGCATTTTTAATACTACTATGGCAAGCCATTTAAATATTGTTACAATTCAAGGCTTCGTTATGAATTTAGTTCTAGTAGCTTCGCTTTCTGTAATATATTCTATAACTAGTGTATATTTGCCAAAGCTTTCAGTGCAATGGGAAGAAGATAAAGAAAAATATAGACAAACTTTAGAAAAGATAATATTAGCAGTTTTAATATTTATGATACCTGCCAGTGCGGCGTTTTTCATTTTAGGTGATGAGATAGTATCTCTCTTAGTCCATTGGGGCAATTTTGATGAAGATTCCGCCGCTTTAACGACTACTCTTTTGGGGATTTTCGGCTTCGCTGCAGCACCCCTCGGCTTAAAAGAAGTTTTGGACAGAGCTTATTACGCACAAAAAAATAGTAAAATTCCTTCGATAGTCGGCTTTTTAATTATGGCTATAAGTCTTCTATTTACAATTTTAACGGTAAATATATTTGGTGTATATACTATAGCAATAGCATATGTAACTAGCTTTTCAATAGGGGCTATTTGCCTTTTTGTAAGCTTAAAATTGATGAATTTAAAATTTTTCATTAATTTGTTAAAAATTTTATTTGCAACATTTTTAATGGCATTAGTTCTTCATGCCATACCTATACTATATTTTACAACAATAGGCGTTTTCTTAAATAGATTACTATCTCTAGTAATCCCTAGTGCTCTAGGTGCTATTACTTATTTTGCGGTAATATATTTTTTGTATAGAAAAGATTTTAACTTAAGCATTTTTAGAAAATGATAACAATTTGATAAGCATAGCCACGGTTTAAATTTAGTGTAGGGATTTTTAGAAAAGGAGAAACTAAATACATGAAGAAACAACTTTTAAATCAATTGCAAGGCGAGGATACGCCTAAAAAAACTTTAAAAGTCGTTCATATTATAAATTATGCTGGTAATGGTGGCAGTGAAAAATATATTAAAATTTTAGGCGGTGATTTTTTAATTTATAATATAGCAGGTCCATTAACTAGCCATTTTAATTGTACAAACATAAAAATGAGACACCCCCTTGATTTAAAAGCCGCTAAGCAAATTGCTAAGTTTTGCAAAAAAAATTCTATAAACATAGTCCATACGCATTTTGCACGTGAAAATTATATAGCTATTCTTTCAAAATTATTTGGAAACAAAGTTAAAGTAGTCTATACTTCTCATATTAATTTAAAAAACAATTTGCCTTGGAAAATTTTAAATAAAATTTTTACAAGGCACAATCACGCTGTAATAGCTGTTTGCAACAGCGTTAAAGAGCTCTTAATTCAAAATGGTTATAAAAAAGATAAAATAAAAATAATTTATAACGGTGCAACTAGTGTGGAGCTAAAGTTAATTGAAGATAACCAATTTGATAAAGGCTATAGCTATCTATCCATACCGCAAGTAGTTACTTTGGCTAGGCTTTCAGAAGAAAAGGGCTTGTTTTTCTTATGCGATATAGCAAAAGAAATGCCAAATATTCAATTTATAATAGCAGGGGAGGGCGTTCTTGAAAATGAATTAAAAAAATATGCCCCTTCAAATGTAAGTTTTCCAGGGCATATAAAAGCAAGTGAAGTTTTAGAAAAAGCTAGTTTGTATATAAACACTAGCACTAGTGAAGCCCTAAGCTTCGGTATATTAGAAGCTTTAGGCTATGGCATACCGATAATAGCTGCAAATGTAGGCGGTAATATAGATATAATAAGAGAATCTAATGCAGGAAAATTAATTGAACCTGGAAACGCAAAAGATGCTCTAGAAAAAATTAAACACGTTTTAGAAAATAGGGCAGAGTATAGCAAAAATGCATTGCACGCTATAAACACTATTTTTAGTGAAGAAGAAATGAAAAGGAAAACTTATGAAGTTTACTATCTTCACTAATGTTTATTTATTTTCTAAAAAAACCTCGTTTTTGTTTATCTTTTCAATATCCTATTCTGTTCTAAGTGCTTCGACAGGGTCTTTTTTAGATGCCGCACGGCTCGGCATAAACCCAGCAATTATAGTAAGTTTTATACTTCCTATAATAAGTAAGACTGCATAAAGTGGGTTTATAAATAACAAACTAGCCATACCGCTGAAGTTTTCAAACATAATATTTATAGGTATAGATATAGCATAAGCTAGGCTAACACCTAATAGACCGCTAGCACTGCCTATAATTATAGTTTCTGCTGTAAACAGGCGTGTTATATCTTTTTTTCTCGCACCAACACTTCTAAGTATGCCAATCTCTTTTGTTCGCTCCATAACAGATACATATGTTATAATACCTATCATTATAGTAGAGACAACGAGCGATATAGCCGCAAACACAAGCAAAACAATCGGCATTATTTCAAAAGCACCACCTACTAAAAACATAGCAAACATTTCACCTATGTTCATTATCGCTATTTGATATTCTTCTGAACGGCCTTGGTTAAAGGATATTATATAATTTATTATCTCAGCTTGTGCCTCGTTGTTAACTGGGAAAATATTTATGCTAGATGGTTTCATGTTTGCAGCTATCTCTACAAAAACATCTTCTTTTTCGTCGTCATCTATAAAAGGCATACCTGTTAACACGTTTATATTTGTAGTTAATTGAGTTGTAACAATTTCAGAAGTTGCAGAATTCAAAACTATATGCTCTGTAAGTGATTGTGTATGCACAAAACCTGGGCTGAAAAAACTAAACATTCCATTTGCATCTTTTGCTGGTCTTAGCACACCGACAACTGTTAGAGGCACACCACCTGCATTATCAAACAAACTAGCATACATATGGGGGCTTGCTTGTGTGAAAAAATCACTTGTGTTTGTAAAGTAATAGTCGTTGTATACAACTTTAAACATTTGGTTACCTACAAAATCACTCATATTAAAGCTATTGCCTGTCATACCTAGTTCGGCTAAAACATCTGTCTCTATTCTATTTTGGCTATCTACTACTAGAAGCAGTTCATTTTTATTTTGTGGCAGTCTTCCTGCAGCAACGTCATAGTGGGTCATTAAAAAATCATAGCTTTCAGGCATAGTTTGCCACATACTGCCGCCTATGCCTGGTAAATTCATTGGCAAGGCTGTGCCTGGGTCAGCATTAAAACGCACTGTGTTTGTGCCTGTTCTTGCAAGCACGTTCATTTCTATATCCCAACCAAATGATATTGTGTTTATATTGTGTGCCATAGTAGCATAAAGGCTATCTATATGTGTTAAAAACTCTGGTGTTATTTTGTTTGTATGGCTTTCTTGAAGTCTTGGTTCATATCGGTGTATAGTTGTTGTTTCTGGGAAATAAGGTAAATTATCTCGGTAGGTAGTTGTATCACCGCCTAAAAATGCTGCAGGCACAGTAGACGGTATAGCGATAGGGAAGTTTCCGAGTGCCTCGGTTTGAATACTTTCTATATAGTTGTTAACACCAGTTGTTAGTGCGAGCACAAGCCCAACACCGACAATGCCGATAGAGCCGGCGATGGCTGTCGTTATAGTACGTCCTTTTTTTGTAGCAAGATTTTTAAAGCTTAGGTTTAGTGCTGCTTTCATAGACATACTTGTTTTCTTAAAGTTTGTGCTATACTGTTTATTTAGTTCATCACTTGTTATATGGTTTGAATCTTTTTCTAGCTTGCCATCTTTTAGGCTTATAATACGGGTTGCATATTCGTTTGCAAGCTCTATATTATGCGTAACCATTATAACAAGCTTTTTATTAGATATTTTTTTTAAAAGCTCCATTATTTGTACACTTGTAACACTGTCAAGTGCACCTGTTGGTTCATCTGCAAGTATTATCTCGGGGTTGTTTACAAGTGCCCTTGCTATTGCAACACGTTGCATTTGCCCACCAGAGAGTTGGCTTGGTTTATTTTTCATCTTATCACCTAAGCCTACTTCTTTTAATGCAGCAATTGCTTTTTCACGCCTTTGTGCTTTGTTAACCCCTGATAGTGTCAGTGCTATCTCCACATTTTCAAGCACTGTTTGGTGGCTTATCAAGTTATAGTTTTGAAAAACAAATCCAACAGAGTTGTTTCGATAAGCGTCCCATTCTTCATCTTTAAAATTTTTTGTGCTAGTTCCTGATATTATCAAATCTCCGCTGTTATATTTATCAAGACCACCAATAATATTTAACATTGTTGTTTTGCCACAGCCACTAGGACCTAGAATAGCAGCAAACTCGTTTTTTCTAAACTCTAGAGATACATTGTTAAGTGCAGTTACAGGTTCACCTGTTATGTTATATTGTTTTTTGATATTTGTTAGTTTTAGCATAATAAAACTCCTCTTATAATTTTTTAGTTCGCTTGTTTTGGACTCATTCTCAAGCTTATAAATATATTATAGAGGAGTTACATCAATTAAAAGTTAAATATTTTTAATTTTTTGTTGATACTCAGTTGATTTTTGAAAGATTAAAGCTGCTTAGGTAAATTCACCACAAAGATGCTGCCAGT
This sequence comes from Defluviitaleaceae bacterium, assembly GCA_009787435.1. Lineage (GTDB taxonomy): Bacteria > Bacillota > Clostridia > Lachnospirales > UBA5962 > WRFW01. The sequence goes on along the minus strand of WRFW01000216.1, from coordinate 9,733 downwards.
TCCTAAAGAACTACTAGCCGATATATTCCCTCCTAAAATATTAACAATTCCTTTAACAATAGCAAGCCCTAAACCGTTTCCATTTTGTTTATGCGATGTATCAACTTGATAAAACTTATCAAAAATATTTTCTATTACATTATAGGGTATACCACAGCCGAAATCTTCTACTTCTATTTTTATTAAATTATGAAAAACATACAAGCGTATGTTAATCTCACTATCATCGTTAGAAAACTTTATAGCGTTATCTAGTAGATTTGTTACAACTTGCTTTAACAAATCTTTATCTGTTTCTAAAACTACATTTTCTAATGATAGATTGAAAGATATATTTTTGTCATTGCTTTTGTGTTCAAGCAAAATTACACATTTTCTTATTAGTTCACCTATATTAACATTACTTTTATTTATAAAAATCTCAGAAGCTTCATATTTTGAAAGGTTTAGTATATTTGTAGACATACCTACTAGCCTATCTGTTTCTTCTTTTATTATTTTCAAATATTCTTTTTTTTCTTCTTCTTCCAAACCGTTTTCAAGCAAAATATCGGCAAAGCCTTGTATAGATTGTATTGGCGTTTTAAACTCGTGTGAAAAATTGTTTATAAAATCAGTTCTTAAAGTTTGTACATAGCTTAGTTCTTTTGCCATTTTGTTAAAGCTATTTGAAAGCTTTTCTAACTCTTTTATTCCAACTACCCTAGTGCGAATGTTAAAATTGCCTTTAGATATCTCTTCAGTGGCTTCTAAAATATCTTTAATAGGTGATAGAGCTTTTTTAACAAAAACAGATGCTATTATTACTATAAAAAAAGCTGTAAAAGCTAATCGTAACACACCTTGAATATTCTCTTCAAAGTCGAAAAGAAAGCCAAGTAAAAGCATTACTATAATAGCTAAAACAGCCGATATAGATATATAAATAAGAATAACTTCTGTAATACCTCTTTTTTTTATCATTTGCGAACACCTTTATATCCTATGCCTCGGACAGTTTGAATTTCAAATTCTTCCCAATCATAAAAACGTTCTCGAAGCCGGGCAATATGTACGTTTAGTGTGTGGTCGCTAGTTTCTGTTTCAAAACCCCATATCTCATCCATTAGCTGTATTCTTGTGTATACAACATTAGGATTTGATAACAATTTAAACAAAAGCAAAAACTCTTTTTGTGGAAGCGTTTGCAACTCCATTCCTTTTGTTATAGAAAAAGCTCGTTCATCTAGCTCTACACCGCTAAAAATTATCCTTTTATCGGAAGAAATTTTTGCACGTCTTAGAAGTCCCCTTATTCTTAAAATTAACTCATCTTTATCTACAGGCTTTGTTAAATAATCATCAGCACCTAGTTCAAGACCTTTGTTTTTATCTATTTGTTCACCCCTTGCAGTTAGCAAAAGTAAAGGTATATTATCATAAGTTGTGCGTATATTTTTTACAAGCTCAAAACCATCCATATTTGGCATCATAATATCACTCACGACCATATCAATATGTTGCTTTTCCATTAAATCTAATGCTTCTAATCCGTCGCTTGCTTCTGCTGCATCAAAACCGCCACGGATTATAACCGTGGTTAAAAATTTTCTTATGTTTTTGTCGTCTTCTACTATTAGTATTTTTGCCATTTTATGAATTCCTATAATCTTTGTATAGAAAAAATTAAGAATTACAGTATAGCCTCCTGAGGCTATTTATGATATTTATGCCCATTTAAAATTTTAAAGCTTCGGTAAATTTGTTCTACTAAAAATACTCTCATTAGTTGGTGTGGAAATGTTAATTTTCCAAAGCTCACATTAAATCCACTTTTTGAAACTGATTCGCTTAAACCATCAGAGCCACCTATAATAAAAATTAGGTGGCTTTTATCTTTAATTAAATTTTCTGCAAAAGCTTCGCTTGAATATTCAGTTCCTTTAATGTTTAACACATAAACTGAATCTTTGCCACTTTCAGTTTGTGTAATTTTAAATTTAGAAAGCTGTTTTAATATTTCTTCGCCCTCTTTAAGGCTGTTTGTCTCTTTTATTAAAACTAATTCTAACTTTGCAAATTTACTAATTCTTTTTACATATTCAGCATACGCATTTTTAAAGTATTCTTCTCTTAAACTGCCAACAGCAATAATAGTTATTTTTTGCATTTTTTTATAATTTTATAGTATAGCACCTTTCAAGCTGTTAAAAAACGCTATCTAGCTAAGCTAACTCACGGAGTTTTATTTCGTAACTCAAAATATTCGTGGATTATGCCCCCCCCTGCAAGCGGAGACTATATAACTGTAATATCTGCTCCTAAACCTTTCAATTTTTGTTCTATATTTTCATAGCCCCGCCCAACTTGAACTGCTTTATCTATAACAGTCATTCCCTCGGCGTTTAAAGCTGCTAAAACTAAAGCTGCTCCTGCTCTTAAATCTATAGCGGTTACTTTTGCACCAGTTAAATGAGAGGGACCTTTCGTTACTGCTATTCTACCGTCCACAGTTATGTTTGCACCTAGGCGGTTTAACTCGCTCACATATTGAAAGCGGTTGTCCCAAACGCTTTCGGTTATTACTCCTATACCGTCTGTAGTAGCCATTAGAGCTGTAATTTGTGGCTGTAAATCTGTTGGGAAGCCTGGATATGCAAGCGTGCGTACGTTTGCAGCAGTTAAGTTTTCGCTTCCTCTCACTCTAATGTAATCATCGCCTTCAAAAACTTCGCAGCCCATTTCAACTAACTTAGCAGTTAAAGGGTCCATATGCTGGGGTATTATATTTTTAACAGTAATATCACCGCCTGTTATTGCGGCGGCTATCATATAAGTGCCCGCTTCAATTTGGTCTGGTATTATAGTGTAATTAACACCTTTTAGCTTTTTCACACCATTTATACGTATAACGTTTGTACCAGCCCCTTTAATATCTGCACCCATCATATTTAAAAGATTAGCCGTGTCTACAACGTGCGGCTCTCTTGCACAGTTTTCAATAGTAGTTGAGCCCTCTGCTAAAACTGCTGCAAGCATAACATTTATAGTAGCCCCAACACTAACTACATCTAAAAGAATGTTGCTTCCTTGAAGACCATTTAAAGCTTCTGTTTTAATAAGCCCGTGAGACATTGTAGTAGTTGCACCAAGTAGTTTAAAGCCTTTTTCATGCTGGTCTGTTGGTCTTCCGCCGAAATCACACCCGCCAGGCATTTCTACTTCTGCTGCTTTAAATCTTGATAGCAAAGCACCTAGTAAATAGTAAGAAGCTCTTATCTTGCGAACAGAGTCGCCCTCTGCTCTATATTTTTTTATGTTCGTTGCATCAATTTTAAGTGTAGTTTCGTTTAAAAAGCTGCATTTTGCACCTAAGCTTTCCAAAATAATAACTAGATGTTTAATGTCGTTTATATTTGGAAGATTTTCTATAGTGCTCACACCCTCGGCTAAGATAGTGGCAGGTATTATAGCTAGTGCTGCATTTTTTGCACCACTAATACAAACGCTGCCTTTTAATTTCTTGCCACCATTTATTATAATCTGTTCCATCTTAAGTTAAGCTCTCCAAAAAAAATAATATTAAAATATTATAACATTTTTAATTCAAAAAAGCAAATGTTTTTTAGCCCCACCGCAGGTGGTTAAAAAAAGGCTTGACAAATGATATCATATGTGGTATAATTATTAAAATGCTAGTTTTGAGGGGATGTACTCAAGTGGCTGAAGAGGTGCCCCTGCTAAGGGTATAGGTCGTGAAAGCGGCGCGGAGGTTCAAATCCTCTCATCCCCGTTAGCCATAAATTGGCTAGCTATTATTCTTTTTGCTTTTTTGTTTCATTGTGAAATTTTTTCAAATTTCAATTCTTTTATTTTTTAAACCGCCCTAATAAGGCGGTTTTTAATTTGCTTTTTAAAGTTTATTAAATAAATATCAAATTTATGGTTAATTACGTACAAAAAAGCTATAAAACATACTCTAATCCCCTAAAAGACCAATTCTATCATTTATAACTAAAAGCCTTATCATCTCTAAAGAAAGATTGAAACCTGCACCATCGCCTTGCAGAGCACCTCTATCAATTAGCTTTTTTATAGTTGGAACTGCCCACTCTGGCACTTCATTCATAGTATTAATTCTTTTAGTGTTTTCAGCTTTAAATTTTTCAAGAGTTTCCACTCTCTGTTGTAAGTTTACCATATCTCTTCTTAATTCTTCTATCACTCTTGGGTCCTCCCTTAATAATTCATTTAGTCTAGTCCATGGGAACTGTGTTCCTGGGCAATCTGGTCTATGTCTAGGCACAACGTCTATATGGCCTATAACGTGCGTTATTTGATACTGTGTTTTTAAATTTTGTATTAAGGCTACACAAGCTAGCATAGCTTCATTTGTTATGTTTCCGCGGGTGGTCATTATGTCTCCAAAGGCTATACCTATAGTGAAAAGGTTAGCATTAATTCGCCTTTGTCTTATTTCAGGTATACGGCTCGTGCTATTATCTTGGCTTCCGCCGTTGTTGTTAGTGCCAGCGTGCCATGCTGTGTTATCTGGGTGCACAAACCTAGTAATAGCCCCATTTGGTGATATTATAAAATGGTATGAAACTTGGTTAGCAGGGTTCATTATAGTGTTAATAGCACTTTGGGTAGTACCGCCTGTGTTGTGTAACACTATCATATCTGGTCTACGCCCGCCACGCCCAACATTTTGGTTTGGGCTATTCATTATATTCATTTGCATTTTTTCCCTCCTTTATTGTTTTTAATTCAGTTTCTTAAAAAGCTTGGAAAATTATAATTTTTTTAAGCTTTATTTATAAAATAAATTTTTGTTAGTTATGCAAACCAAGCCTATCATTTATAACAAATATTCTCAGCATATCTAAAGTTAGATTAAACCCGCTGCCGTCCCCTCTTAAGGCTCCTCTTTGTATCAATCTTTGAACAGTTGAAATGCCCCATTCTGGAACTTCTGCCATGGTGTTTATTCTAATACTTGTTTCATTTTGGTTGTTTTCTAAAGTAGTTATTCTGCTATTATGTTCGTCTCTTGCGGTCTCTAAATTAGCTGCTCTTTGGTTAGCTTGGTTTCGCCAGCTTTCTAATGATGATACTCTTGCATTGTGTTGATTTCTTGAGCCTTCTAAGCTTGCTATTTGTTCACTATGTTGGTTTCTAGTGTTTTCTAAAGCTACTATTCTAGTGTTGTTTTCGCCTCTAAAATTTTCTAGATCTGTTATTCTTAAGTTGCTTTCATTTCTAGCGTTTTCTAAAGCTGCTATTCTCGCTTCTGAGTTAGATAAGGCGTTTCTTAAACTTGTTATTTCTGCTCTTAACTCGTTTATTAAAGCTTCAGAAGGCGGTGGGCTTTGATTAGGCGGGGTAGTATTTTGGCTTAATATACTATTTAATGTTGCCCATGGAAAAGCGGTGCCAGGGCAATTTGGTCTATGCCTAGGCACAACGTCTCTATGGCCAATAATGTGGTTTAGTGGTATTGTAAACTCTGTTCTAAGTTCTCTTATTAGAGCTACACACGCCCCTAAAGCTTGCGAAGTTGGGTTTCCATTTGTAGTGTGAACATCTCCAAAGGCTATACCTATAGTAAAAAGGTTAGCATTAATTGCTCTCTGCCTTATTAAAGGCACTAAACTATGCATATTGCCTTGGTTGCCTGTCGTATTATTAGTTCCAGAATGCCACGCTGTGTTATTAGGGTGAACAAATCTAAATATTTGACCTGCAGGATTTATCAAAAAATGGTAAGAAACTTGGTTTGCTGCATTTTCAATTGTATTTATTGCACTTTGGGTAGTGCCGCCTGTGTTGTGGATTACTATAAAATCTGGTACCCGGCCTTGCCTGCCCGCTGTTTGGCTTGCTGTGTTTCTTATAGTTATTGGCACACTCATTTTATTTCCCCCTCTCACCACTTTTGGTGGTTTTTATCTTTTTTGTATAATTTAATAGGGTATCTCTAGTAAGCTTTTGCAAAAATAACTTGTTTAGAAGCCTTACTATTACAGCATATGCAAGTTTCACTTATTATTTCTTGTTCATATGGCAAACACCTTATAGTTGCACCGAAATCTTTTTTAATTTTTTCTTCGCATTCTCCGCTTTCACACCACATAGCCTTTATAAACCCTTGCTTGTTCGTAATAGTTTCAGCAAATTCATTCATTGTATTAATTTTGTATGTCTTCGCTTCTTTTGCTTCTTTTGCTTTTTCATATAGACTTTTTTGAATTTCTTCTAAAATTTTTGCAATTTCTTTTTCAATATTTTCTAAACTAACAATTTTTTTCTCGCCATTGTCTCTTCTAGCTAACACTGCTTGTCCTGCTTCAATATCTTTGGGTCCAAGCTCTAAACGAAGCGGCACGCCTTTCATTTCATATTCACTAAATTTAAACCCTGGTGTTTTATCGGTTGTGTCTAATTTTATTCTAAAATCTTTTTTGAGCTTTTCGTATAAAGAGTTAGCGGCATTTATTACTCCCTCTTTATTTTGGGCTATAGGAATTATTATTACTTGCGTTGGTGCTATTTTCGGCGGCAATATTAAGCCGTTATTATCGCCATGAACCATTATTAAACCGCCAATCATTCTAGTTGAAACACCCCAAGAAGTTTGGTGCACGTGTGTTAATTTATTTTCTTTATCTGTAAAAGTAATATCGAAAGCTTTTGCGAAGCCATTCCCTAAATAGTGTGAAGTGCCACTTTGCAATGCTTTACCATCATGCATCATACTTTCAATTGTATACGTTTCAACAGCACCTGCAAATTTTTCTTTTTCACTTTTCAAACCTCTTATTACTGGTATAGCAAGCACATTTTCAAAAAAATCTTTATACACTTCTAACATGTTTTTGGCTTCAAGCCTTGCTTCTTCTTCTGTGGCATGGGCTGTGTGCCCCTCTTGCCATAAAAATTCTGTAGTCCTTAAAAAAGGGCGTGTTGTTTTTTCCCAACGGACTACCGAGCACCATTGGTTATAAAGTTTTGGCAAATCTCTATAAGATTGTATAGCGTCTTTAAAATGTTCGCAAAATAACACTTCAGAAGTTGGTCTTATACAAAGGGGGTCTGCTAAATCTTCTTCGCCTGCTTTTGTTATCGTTAATACTTCTGGTGCGAAGCCTTCAACGTGGTCTGCTTCTTTTTGCAATAAGCTTTTTGGTATAAACATAGGCATATATACATTTTCATGCCCTGTTTCTTTAAACATAGTGTCTAATTGTTTTTGGATTAATTCCCAAATTCCATATCCATATGGCCTCAAAACGACACAGCCCCGCACAGGTGAATAATCTATAAGCTCGGCTTTTTTTACAACATCTGTATACCATTGTGTAAAGTCTTTATTCATATCTGTTATTGCTTCATTTTTATTTTGATTTTTGCTCATTTTACCTCTCTATAAAAATTAATAAACTACTATTATAATGGGTTAAGACGTAAAAAAAGCCCTTAAGGGGCTTTTTTTAACTTGCGTAACTAACCGCTTCTAAATATTCGTTAATCTCGTCTACTAGTTCGTCTATATCTACTCCGCCGTGCACAAAGCCAGCTTCTGCAAGTGTTTCACGCTGGCTCATAGGGCAGCCAACACAGTGCATGCCAGAATTAAGCAAAATAGGAACGATACCACGGTCAACATCTAGTATTTCATTTATAGTCATATCTTTGTGTACTCTAGCCATTTGAAATTTACCTCCCTAATTGGCAATTGCCGATAAAATTATATACATAATAATTTTATCACAAAACTTATGAAAATGCAATACTTTTCTTAATAAAGATGAAATGCTTTCAATAATTTATTATTCTATCTAGTATAGATTATAATTCTTGATAAAACCAAGCCTGCCAGTATAAGGACCATCTAAAACTTCTACAAACTCAGCAATAGCAATTGTAGCTTCTTCATGAAAAGTAGATGCCACTTGAGTTACTTCGCGACTTATAAGACGAACGTTAGTGCCGTAAGATAAGCGAACCCTCCCTAATCTTTCATTAGAAGAAAATTGTTGAAAACTATTAGAAAGAGGGGAGCTATCTATGCGAACAGTTTTGATGTTACCTTCTGACCAATAGTTATAAAAATATTCATCTATCTCAAAAGATTCAAAATTCAAATCAATATTAAAGTAATTAAAGAAAGGCAAAAGGCTTTCTCTAATAGGCTCTGAAACAAACTTAGCAAAAGTTTCGCTTAAAGGGTCAGGATTTTCAATATTTTCAACAGAGCTATAAATATATAAAATTAAGTCTTGCTGTTCTTCGGGTAAGGCTTCAAACATTTTGGCAAAAGCTACTATGTTCAGTTCATCTTCAAAGACGAAAAGTCTATCTGAAAATTCTATTTTCACAAATTCTACTTGCCTCTGTTGAAAATTATTTATTTGCTCTAATTCATAGGTAGAATTTAAATGACTTTCTGTGTTCTCAAAAAATCCTGAAAATAAATACAATAAAACTTGAAATAAAACTTGAAACATATACATCTCTCCTTAATTTAAAAGAAATTTGATTATGTTTTGCTTCTGTTTTTATACTAAGCAAAAAATTTAAAACACCTATCCTCCTTTAAATTCAGAAAAATAAACAAAAACAGAAAAGTTTATTTTGACAATATTTTTATGGAAATTAGCTTAGTTACAATAAAAATATACTTACCGTATTATATCATATTATGAAATATATGTCAAGTATTTTGATAAGATTTTTCTTCATTTTTAAATCTTCTATTTTGGCGGCTCTTGTACTTCGTTTTTTGTTTGTTTTCTCGAATTTAATGCTTTTTTGTGCTTTTTTGCTTCTCATGTAACCTGTTTATGTAGTTAAGGGTAAAAAATAAATATTATGATTATGATTATGCTTAAAAGGTGTAAAGTGAAATAGATATTGATTAAGCTCTGTGTTAAAAAATCTAACATCCTATCTCTTACCATAGCAAAGCTCATCTAATGTTACATTAAAAAATCTTGCAACTTTTGATAGATTATAATCTGAGATTGGTCTTTCGCCTCTTTCTATCATACTAAAATAATTCTCGTTAAAATCTAAAAGATTTTCCATTTCGGTTAATTTAATGCCTAATTTAGTTCTCATTTTTCTAATATTAGAGCCTCGCATTATATTAAAATGCTCTTCAACTATCTCATGGAAATCTGGGTGAAAGCTATATTCTGCAACTTCATCTCTCATAATGCTATAAATTTTACTATGTTTTTCTATAGATTTAAGAAGCCGCATATATCTAATTATTTTATTTGAGTTTTTCTCCATTATTGCCGCTCTAATATTAAATATAAGCTCAGGAATTTTAAATTTTTCCTCTTCCAAAGTTTTTAAAATTTTAAGCCCCTCTTCTAAATTATAATCAAATAGAATTTTTAAATTGTCATGTCGTTCTTTTTCATTTTTGATGTCTATTTCAAAAAACTTTGCTCTTAATAATCTGTACACATTGTTAAGGTGAAAACCTAATTTAATTCTATCAATATGCTTTTCTTTTTCAAATCTTTTTAAAACGATAAAAGCCTTTTCAGTAAGTTCATTAGCTTCTTCAAAAGTTTGTGCAAAAAAACAAGTAATTTGAGCAATCATTATATCGTAAAATTCCCATTTTTCTTTTGCGGTATATGTAAGCCTTTCTACAATAGGTATAGCAATTCTTTGGGTTTCTAATATTTTATGTTTTTGTCCGAACTCGCTAAACTCACGTTCTATTTTATACATG
>WRFW01000215.1 GCA_009787435.1 Defluviitaleaceae bacterium | reverse complement strand
TATATACTGAAAAATGGCTATTAGAATGCAAACGTATACTAAAGAAAAATGGTTCTTTATGGGTAATCGGTTCATTTCAAAATATATATAGTACAGGGCATATTTTATTAACTAATGGTTTTTGGATATTAAACGATATAATTTGGGAAAAATCAAACCCCGTCCCTAATATGAAAGGTACAAGATTCTGTAACTCTCATGAAACGCTTATTAGATGTGTAAAAGATAAAAGTGCAAAAGCTACATTTAACTATAAGACAATGAAGTATATAAATGATGGTAAACAAATGAAAAGTGTTTGGAATATACCCCTTTGTACAGGAAAAGAAAGATTAATAGATGAAGACGGAAATAAGTTACACAATACACAAAAACCCTTAAAATTATTAGAAAATATAATTTTATCTTCTACGAAAAAAGGCGATGTTATTTTAGACCCTTTTTCTGGGACAGCAACTACAGGAGTTGCTGCTCTTAAATACGATAGAAACTATATAGGAATAGAAAAAAATGAAACTTACTTAAATGCTTCAAAAGTGAGACTAGATAATGTAATCCTATCATCAAACGAAGAATTAATTAATAACTCTTTTGACATTCCAGATGAGAAAGTTTCTATGGCAGAGCTTGTAGCAAAAGATTACTTTAAAATTGGACAAGAATTATATACGAAAAATAAAGAGTTAAAAGGTTTTATAAGTGAAAAAGGACATGTTATAGACAAGGACACTAAAGAAGAATTGTCTATACATAAATTGTCAGCCGCACTTCTTAATAAGACCAATAATAATGGTTGGGACTACTGGTTTGTTAAAAATAATGATAACTATATATCAATAAATGAATTTAGGAAAAAATACAGAAAAAAAGAATTAGGGGGTAATAATGAAACAACAAGAATTTAATGAAATAATAAATAAAAAAATTTTTGAAGAAAATCTGACTAAACTTCTTGAAAAAATTGCAAAATACCCAGATAGATATGTCGGCTTATTTAGACCAACAAAACCATATAGTAAAATAATTCAAAACATTTCACAATCTTATGAAATTCGCTTTGGTGATGCTCTTGAAGCAATATTTGAAAAATATATGGAGTATATAGGTTTTGAAAATCTTGAAAAACGCATAATTACTAATACTGGTCAAATATATAATATAGACCTTCTCTTTAAATCAGAAAATACAAAAACTGTTTACATGGTTGAACAAAAAGTACGTGATGACCATGATAGTACGAAAAAGCGTGGTCAATATACAAATTTCAGTGAAAAATACGAGATTATAGAAAAAGTCTTTAATGGTTACACAGTAACCGCTATAATGTGGTTTGTTGATGATAGCCTTAGGAAGAATAAGAACTTTTATGAAGCTAAAATTAAAATAGAAATTTTACAAAAAGATAAAGACAGTATGCATTTAGTTTATGGAGAAGAATTTTTTAATATCTCAAATGAACTAGAAGAAAAATCTTTTTGGGATGTATTTATTGGGCAATTAAAATCATGGAAAGATGGAATACCAGAACACCCTAATATCAACTTTGATGATGAAGAAAATATAAATGAAGTTATAAATCAAATATCACCAAACAAGATTACAAACAGTATTTGGAAAAATCTATTTACGGACGAACGTATTTTGAATGATATTTTTCCTGTAATCTTTCCAACAGGACTCGCGTTTAGAAAATATTTAACCATATTTGAAGATAATAGTAAGAGAGGTCTTGAAATAAAAAAATTTATGAAAGAATACTTACAAAAGGTGTGAATAAATGCTATTTGGTACAAGCCTATTATTTAGATTTTTCTATTTTTTCACTTCATTTACACCAACATTATTTTTGTTATCGTTAAATTTTGGTATTGCTAATAATATTTACACTATAACAGCCTTGCAAGTAGACAAAAATCTTAATGAATAACTCTTTAAATTAATACATGAAAGGTCTTTATGTGGATAATATACGCAATTTTAGCGGCAGTTTTTGCAGCTGCAACTTCAATACTAGCAAGAATAGGCATAGAAAACGTTAATGCTAATTTAGCAACTGCTATACGCACCATTGTTGTGCTTATTATGGCTTGGTCAATTGTATTTATAACAGGCGTTCATAGAGAGATACCTAATATTACAACCCGCTCATTAGTGTTTTTAATTTTATCTGGAATTTCAACAGGTGCTAGCTGGTTGTTTTTCTTTAGAGCACTGCAAACAGGGGAAGTTATTAGAGTTGTTCCTATAGATAAATTAAGCGTTGTGATTACTATGGTTATGGCTGTTATTTTTCTAGGTGAAACACTAGACTTAAAAGCTATAATCGGCGGCATTTTAATTACAGTAGGCACAATAATTCTAATTTTATGAAAAAATTGTAGACAAATTTACAAAATATTTTGAGAAAGTTTTAACAACTTAATCCAAAATTAACAAAAAAAATTTTTTAAAAAACTTTCACAAAAACTATTGACTTTTGAGAAAATAAATTGTAAAATTGTCTTGTAAATCAAATTTCATAAATTTAATAAGGGGTGCCTAAATGAAAAGTTACAAAAAAGGTCTAAAAAAAGCAGTTGCAGCTTTCTTAGCTTTCATCATGTTTACTAGTCCTGTGTATGGGTATGAATTAAGGAATAATACCTACTCTGAAAATGATGAGAGCGGCAATAACAGCTATGATTATAGTATAACTTACTATGAGAATGAACAAAGCTATAACGAAGAAGACGAACATAAGCACGAAGAAGCTGGCGGGTACTACAAAGAAAACGAAAAAGAAAATGAAGAAGAAACAAACTATTACTATGATTACCAAACCGAAGAAAAATACGAAGATGAAAAAGAATACTACGAATATTACGAAGAAGATTATAACTATGAGGACGAAGATTACAAAAACAGTGAAGAAAATAAAGCCCTTAATCTTAACTATCCAAATATTACAGAAAACACAATCGGAACACAATTTAGGCGGGGCATATATGGCTTAAACACAAATATAACTATGGGCTCTCAAGGGCAAGCACTTAGAAATATGTGGCTAACCCGTGCCATTTCTGACTATGTACAATCGGTTTACAGTAGCTTTAATGGTATTTTTGTAATAAATAATGCTTCGCTAGTTGCCCCTGCCGGTGGTGTAGGTGCTTTTAGATGGGAACCGGAAGATATTTTTGATAGAAACACTTTAGAATCAAATTTTTCAGCACCCGCAAGAAACAACAACATAATGCTTGCAAACGTTTTAGGGGCAGATTTAATTAATTTCTTGCCTAGTAACCGATTCACAGGTGCCTTTTATGAAAATGGTGAGTGGTTTTTTACAAATGGAACGGAAATTAACTTAAACAGTGTATATACAATAGCAACTACCAATTTTCTAACTAATAATAATACTAATATATTTAGCAACGTTACTCCTTTAGAAAGAAATTTAGTTGATGCTGCCGCAATAGAATTTACAAGAAGAAGCAAACTGCCGCTAAGTGATACTACCTCTCTTTTAACAGTAGAAACAACTGATCTCGGAACTATAGAAATTGGGCGAGTTGGAACGGGTGGGGCTGCAGAAGCTATAGGAAATGCTATAGTACCTTTTGCTTCAACTGCTAGTAACGATAGCGTTTTAAACATAAACGGCACACGTGTGTTTTTAACTGCAACACCAGCTAGCGGCTATAATTTTGCAGGCTGGTATTTAAATGGAAATAATCTATCTACAGAGCCTATATTCTCAATTTACCACTATAGTACAAAAACTATAGAAGCAGTTTTTGAACAGGAAGCTAACCCTATAATACCAGTAAGAGGTATTTACGGAATTAATATAGGCGGCACTATAACTGCTAATCCACACGGGCAAATTCACCGAAATATGTGGACTGGAAGGCTAATACGTGATTATTTATACCGAACTATAGAAGATTTTAATGGTATATTTATACAAAACCATGGTGGTGCTTCTAATATGAACACCGAAGCAAACCCTATGATGTGGCAGCCAACAGACCCTATAAATAGAGCAGCTGTATACAATACTTTTGCCCCTGCAGGAAGAGCAAACCATATTGTGCTTCACACTATGACAGGTAGAGACTTAGTAACCCTTTTAAGTATACAATCTGGTGCTAATCAACAAAACATTAATTTTGGTGTCGCTAATGATAACTGGGTTGCTTCTGGTGCATTTAGAGGTGATTTTTTAGGGCAGCACAATATAAACGGTGCTAATCGACCACGTTGGAACTGGTATTTTCTTGACGGCACACCAATAGAAGATAATGAAAACACAACTTATATAATAGCTAGCAATTCTTTTATTGGAGATGCTGGCGAGCGTTTCCCTTTCCCGCACAACATATGGGGTAGTTTCGCAGGGATGACTTTAATAGAACAACCACGCCCAGTATTGTATGATAATAACAATTTACTAGTTATAGATGCCGCATATAGAGAGCTTATAAATAGAGCGGAAAACTTCCCAAGCTTTGAAGATTATACTTCTGTGTTAACTATAAATACAAGCGGTGGGCAAGGAACAGTTACAACATTCCCACTTTCTCCATTTGAAGATAGACTTACAAACGTGAACTATACGAGAGTAACTTTAACTGCTGTTCCTGAAGAGGGCTATGCTCTTTTGGGCTGGTATATAAATGGTGTGCGTGTAAGTGATGAAGATGTTTTTGAATTCACACACACTTATGATAAAGCTATAGAAGCTAAGTTTGCAGAGTTTGAAACTATATCTGTAGATATTTTTAACTTTGCAGATTTCCAAGGCATGGTTGATAGTATGATGAACGATGATGACCCAGGGGCTGCTGCTTTTTCAGCGTTTACAACTTGGTATATGAATAGCCGTGGTGCAAATGCTGAAAATTCAATATTAGTAGCTGGCGGAGACAACTTCCACGGACATCCATTAGGTTTAGAGCCCGGCGTATGGATGTTTGATTATCTAGGAGTTGCCTACTCTTCATTAGGAAATCATGAATTTTCATTCGGTGCTATAGGCCCAGACACTGCAAGAAATAGACCACATCCATTTGGGAATATAAACTTTTTAGCAGCAGACTTAGTATACGCTGAACATACTGGAAGATATGGCGAACATCCAGACTTTGCAGCCCCTTATACGATAGTGGAATTCCACGGCGGGGCTATAAGAATAGGTATGATTGGTTTAATGGAACATACAATGGCAACTTCTACAAACCAAAACAACATAGTAGATTATGCACTAAGAATGCCAACGCATAGCGGGGCTCAGGAACACTATATACAATATATATGGGACATAATAGACCGTATGAATAACTATTATGGCGTTAATACAATAATTGGTTTAACTCACTTAGTGCCAAACCAAATGCACAACCTTGCAGAGATTTTTTCTACACAAATAGAGGGTTCTAATTTAAGAAACGGTGCATTCTCGGCTATAATCGGTGGTTCTCAACATTCAAGAACGAACACGACTAATGCGGCCACAGGGACACACATAATGGAAAGCGGTTTCCACGGGCGTACTTTGGGTAGGTTCACTCTTTCTTTTGATAGTATAACAGGCGAGCTTCACAATGTGGAAGGCTCTTTAAGCCCAGTAAATGCTATAAGAAACTTTAGCGGATTTACACCAGCAGGTGGAAACCCAATAGCACCGCATCCAGAATTTGAAACAGTAAGACATATATATGAATATGTAGCAAAGGTAATGGCTAGGTTTAATGAAGAAGTTTCACACATATTAGACGAAGCACTTTCGCCACGTGGTATATATGGTATAGGCACGCCAACAGGAAGCACAACGGTTAGAGGGCGTGAACTACGTGATATGTGGATAACACGTGTAAATGCAGACGCTGTTCGCCGTATATATTCAGGAGAATTTAGCGGAATATTTATGTCTAATGCGGGCGGCTGGAGACAGACAATACCAATGTATGTACACGACCCAGAAGATAGTATATTAATGCGTGATTTAATAGTAACTAGCCCATTTTATGATTTTACCGTGCTTCAAGAATTGACAGGAAGAGACTTAATAACTATATTAAGCTTGCCTACTAGCGGTTCTTCTGCAGACCCTGCAAATCCTAACTTTGGAATTTCTACAGCATATAATGCTATGAGCGGTGCTTTTAGAGGTGAATTTTTAGGAGCTGTAGAAATAAACGGAGTTGCTAGAAACCGTTGGAATTGGTATTTCACAGATGGAACGCCAATAACAGATAGCCCATATGTTACTTATATAATATCGGCTAGAAGCTTTATAATAGGCTATGATGCTGAAAGCGGTGGAAGCCGCTTCCCATTCCCTAATAATGAACTTGGCAGGCAGCTAGGCTTAACAGCAGTGAGCACACCGAGAGTATTATTAGCAGATGGATCTACTCTACCAATAACTATAGTACCCTCAGACCCATATGAAAGAATTTCACAAGGGCTTGAACTTTTATATGGTCGTGAAAAAATGGCAAACGAACTACGCCAAAGAAGAGCACAAGGTTTAGAAAACTTTTCTTCAAATATTACATTTGCTGTAGAAGGAACTGGTGAATTAACATTTGGTTTAGAGGGTATCTCAAATAGAGAGATGTATATTTTCTCACCGCATGAAGATAGAATGAGAAATATAAACGGAACAAGAGTTTTTGTAACAGCTATAGAAACTTCAAACTATGAATTTATAGGGTGGGTTGCTAATGGTCAGCTAGTGTCTGAAGAAAAACTTTTCTCTTTTGTTCATAATGAAAATACTGAGCTTATAGCACTTTTTGAAGATGGAGACAGTGAAATAATAGAAAAACCGCCATTAGAAAAAGAACCAGATGAGCCAAAAGAAGATATAGAAAAGCCACCTGTTGAGCTGCCACCTGCTCCACGCCCACCAATAGTAAGACCGCCTTTCATTTACCCAGAAGAAGATGAGGAAGAAGAACAAATATTTACACAAGTTCAAAGAGAGCCAGAACAAGAGCCATTAATTACAAGAGGTAGAAGAGTAATAAGAAGAGCTGTAGAAGAAGAAGCAAGACCGAGGTTTTCTTTAAGAAAATTTGTTATACAAGCTGTGCAAAGAATTGAGTCTCTTTCTAGAAACTAACAAGTTTTTAGAAAGAAGCGTTAAAGATAGCCCGTTCTTTGGGCTATCTTGGGTGAACTAAAAACAACCAAAGAGAGTTTTTAAAAACCCAATCAACTATGAAAGGTTAAACTCAGAAAAATAAACTAAATAATGAAAAAAGCGAAAACAATATTGTTAGATTTAAGCCTCGTTATAGGCGTTATAATATTGCCTATAACGGCTTCTACAAATATACACACAATTTTAGGGGTTGTTTTCACAGCTCTTTTAACGACGCATATTTTGATTAAAAGAAAGTGGTTAGTAGCTGTTGGAAGAAAAATAAGAACAGCTGAGCCTAAACAGAAACAAAAATATATAGTAGCAATTTTGATGATTAAAGTTTGGTATATAGCTATTTCTGCCGCTATTTTCAGTGGTTTCACAGAAGAAAATTGGCCAATAGATATACACCAAAACTTTGTGCTTATCGGTATAGTTTTAGTTATAATTCATTTATATCAAAATATTGCAAAAATTAAAATGCTATTTACTTCACACCCAAATTAGCTACTACCAGTGCAAGTGGTTATTTAAACGAACATAATCTTCTAAATCTAAATCTTCTGCCCTTGTATTTTCCTTAATTCCAAGTGCTGAAAGGGTAGAAGAAATTTGTTCTTTTGTTCCCTCAAAACCGCTTAATAATAGTGAATTTACTAAAGTTTTTCGCCTTTTAGCAAAAGCCATTTTTATTAAAGAAAATAGCTTCCTTTCGTCTGTTTGGAAGCCATTTTCTTTTTTTTCTAACCGAATTACAGTGCTTTCAACTGCGGGTCTCGGGTGAAAACAGCCAGAGGGCACATTTGCAACGTGAGAAACGGCTGCATAATAGCCAACTGCTAAAGTTAAAGAACCATATTCTTTGCTGTTTTTTTCTGCTTTTAGCCTGGCTGCAACTTCTTTTTGCATCATCATAGTCATTGATTTAATATGTGCCCCGTTATTAGTTGGTTTATAGGTAAGTAGTTTCATTATTATAGGAGTTGATATATAATAAGGCAAATTAGCAACAACATGTAGTTCAGAATACCCTTTTAGCAATTCTTCCAAATCCAGCTTTAAAAAATCGCTATGTATTACTTGAACATTTAGCAAATTATAGCTTTCCAAAATAGGTATTAAAGATTTATCTATTTCTATACATATTACTTTTTCACAAATTGAGCTTAAAGCATTAGTTAAAGAGCCAAAACCAGGGCCTATTTCTAAAACTATGCTCTTTTCTGGCAATTTTGCCCCATCAACAATTTTATTTATCATTCCTTTGTCTATTAAAAAATTTTGCCCATAACCTTTTTTAATTGAAAAATTGTATTTTTCTATTTGTTCTTTTAAATTGTTCAACATACTTTCGTATACATCCTTTGTAAATCTCACTGCAAATTTGTCTAAAATTAAAAAAATTTAGCCATTCCTCAAGTGGTAAATATATGATACCACAAAAGGCAGCTTAAGTAAATACTTTTTCAAAATATTGTTTTGTATAACGGTATAGTTCAAAATGTGTTCAAAATAAGGAAAATAATGAAGAGATGAGCAAGTGTGAATTTAATACATTACCGAAACTCTGAAGCAGTATAACGAAGTATGAACACATTTTTAACATACCATTTTCAATTTTTTTGTTGACATAGGGCAATGAATAAGTTATAATTATTTTAACATAAATTTTTAAAGGAGCGAATTATGAACAACGATTATAACCACATAGTAGATATTTTATTACCAGTGCTTAGAGAACAAAAACATAGCTATAGCGAGGAATATAAAAATCAAGAGCATTTTATAGTGGGTCGCCTTTTATATAACTACTTGCAAGGTTGGAATGTGGATAGTTACTATAGAACTGTAAATGTTGTAGACTTTCTAGGGCTTACAGATGAGCAAATTAAAAAGCTTAAAGAATGGGGAGAAACAAACAAAGGGCTAGTTTTTGAAGCTAGTTTATTTAGCCATGGCTTGCCTGCATTTTCTGAAAGTTTTTCAAAAGCATATAGTGAAAAATCGGGTCTTGAGCCTAGCGATGAATTAATAAAAGAAGTTATTCTTGAATATAAGCTTGAAAAGGCACGTGAATTAATAGCGAAAAAAGTTTCGCCTAAAGACATTGTAGCTATAGTAGGGCTTAGTTATTTAGATCTAGATTGGTTAGATAAATATAAAACAGGGTCTACACTATAAAGATTATGAGTTTATTATTTTCAGACAATAAAGTGATAAAAGAAAAGCTTAAAAATGAGATAGTAGCAGTTATAAGAATAAAGAATACTACCCTTGCAAGAGCTGTAACTGAAGAAGCTATAAAAGCGGGTTTAAACTTTATAGAATTAACTTTGACTATAGAAAATGCACCATCGCTAATTAAAGAGTTAAGAGAAAAATACCCAGAAAAAATAATTGGTGCGGGTACAGTTTTAACGAAAGAACAAGCAGAAGAAGTTATAAAAAACGGGGCTATGTTTATAGTATGCCCTTGTTTTGTGCCAGAGATTATAGAAGTTTGTAATGAAAAAGGTATTCTTTGCTTGCCTGGAATAGGAACAGCAACAGAAGCTTATAACGCATATAAATTAGGGTGTGATATAGTTAAAGCTTTCCCTGGCGATGTTTTAGGCTCTAAATTCATTAAAAACTTAAAAGGTCCTATGCCTTTTATAAACTGTATGCCGAGCGGCGGTGTTTCTTTAGAAAATATTAAAGATTGGTTTAAAAGTGGTGCATATGCAGTTAGTATAGGAAGTTCCCTATATGAAAAAGTAACTATGGAAAATTTAGAGCTAATAAATGAAAGAGCTAAGGCATATTTAGAAGCGGCTTCAAATAGTGTGTAACTGTGAATTATTTAAAGAATTCATCTAAAATAGTTTGCAAACTATACACTATTTGAAAGTATAGCTCCAATAAAAAATATATGGAGAAATTTAATGAAAAAATTCATAACTTTTGCTTCTTTTTTATTGCTTACAGCTTGTGCGAGTATAAATACTTACAATACATATACGCAAAATAGCGAAGAAAATATTAACTCTGAAGCAAGTAATCTAAGAATAGTATCTCTTTCACCATCTACAACGGAAACTTTAATTTTTCTAGGGCTTCATGATAATATAATTGCAGTGGACCAACATAGCTCTAGCTTTATAGATAATGGCATACCTGAATTTAATTTATTTGCTGGATTAGATATTGAACAATTGATGGTGCTTAACCCAGATATTATCTTTACAGCCTTTTGGACTTTAGAAGAACACCCTTTTGAAGATATATTAGTTATAATTCCACCGGTTAATTATTTAGCTGAAATAGAAACTCAGCTAATGAAAATTGCTTCAAAAACTAACACAGAAGAACTAGCTATAAAGCTTGCAGAAGAAATGAACGAAAGAGTAGAAAATCTTTTATTCATTCTTGAACAGTTTGACTTACCTGAAAGAAGTGTATATTTTGAAATAGGTGCAGAGCCTGCAATATTTACAGTAGGGCAAGGCACTTTTATAAATGAGATAATAGAATTAGTTGGTGCTAGAAATATTTTTTATGATACACAAGGTTGGATACCCGCTATAGAAGAAGAAGTTGTTTATAGAAACCCGGAAGTTATTCTTACAAACGTTGCCTATTTAGAAGACCCTATTTCAGAAATTTTCAATAGAACTGGATGGGAAGTAATAGAAGCTATTCAAATAGGGCAAGTTCATTATATAAACAGCCATTGGAGCAGTTCTTCAAATATTCTAACTGTTAATGCTATAGAAGAAATAGCACTTGCTATCTTCCCAGAAATTTTTCTAAAATTCTTTGGATAATGATTACTCTTTTAATTGCTAGCATAGTTACAATAATTTTAGGCGTTGCTATAGGCTCTGTAAATATTTCTTTAGTTGATATGTTTTCAAGAGACCCTATGATTGAAGCTATAATTATAAATATTCGCTTACCACGTGTTTTAATGGCATATGTGGCAGGGGCGGGGCTTTCTGTTTCTGGGGTTATAGTGCAATCAGTTTTAAAAAACCCGCTCGCTTCTAGTTTCACAATAGGAACAGCTTCCGGAGCGGCTGTTGGGGCTAGCATTGCTATTGCTTTTTCATTAACTTTTTTAAGTGCACTTACTGTGCCTTTTTTTGGTTTTTTGTTCGCTTTTATAGCTGTAACTTTAAGCCTTACTATTGCTAATAAATTAGGGAATATGCAAAATATTTCTATAATTCTTTTCGGTATGGCAATTAGTTTTTTTGCAAATTCTCTTTTAACTATAATTATGATTTTTAATGCAGAGAGCATCCAAAGACTTATATTTTGGCAAATGGGAAGTTTTGCAAGCTTTAATTTTTCCCAAATTTCTATTGTGTTCATTCCTGTGTTAATGTGTACTATATTTACTTTCTCAAAACATAAAGAATTAGATATATTAACATTAGACGATACTGCAGCAATAGGTATAGGGGTAGATGTTAGCAAATATAAATATATTTTTTTAATAACAGCAAGTTTGTTAACTGGCTCTATCATTTCTTTTGTCGGCATTATAGGTTTTGTTGACCTTTTTTCGCCACACTTAGCTAGAAAATTTTTCGGTGCTAGCCATAAAAAAACTATAATAGCTTCTGCATTTATTGGCGGAAATTTTATGGTTTTAAGTGATTTAATATCAAGAACTATTTTTAGCCCCATTGAATTGCCAATCGGTGCTGTTACTGCTTTTATAGGCGGACCTATATTTATTTATATTTTTGCTTCTTTGAGAAAATGATTAAAAAACCAGCTTATTAAACATAGGCTTTTTTTATTGCTTTAAATATTAAGAGTTGGCAATTATCCAACATTTGTTTATGGTGTAATAGTTCCCTGCTTTATGGTCTTTAGGTGGATTTTTCATTAAGTCTTTATCGTCTTCTGGGATATGTTTCAAAATTTCTTCTATCATGAAACCATCTAAATTTTGTATACTTAAATGTTGTTTATGTGTCTTTTGAGCATACTCTATGCTGTTTATCCAAACAGACCAAAATTCTAAATAATTTGCTTCTTGCAAATGTTCTTTTATGTATTCAATTAATTGTCTTGCTCTTTCTTCTGTATAAACCATTCTTATTTCTTTAGTGTATGGCTTTTTTGTATAATCTTCAGTGAGATAATAAGGCATTCCTATTTCTAATTCACCAAAATCTTCTTCACTTTGGGCTGTTAAAATTATTTTTTCATCTTGGTTGTGATTTTTTAAAAAATCTTCACTTACATAGCTAGGAAGCAGCTGACCAAGTGCTTTTACTTCTCTTATTGACAAAAATTGCAATTTTTGATTTTCAACATCTTTTAAAGGAAAATCACTAGCTAGAAAAATCATCAAACTCATAATTTACACCCCTTATACACCGCCAAAATTATATAGTTTTAATTTTAAAACATTATTTTGCCAAAGTCAACTGGAAATAAAATCTTAAAAGATTTTTCAAAAAAGCACTTGACAAACGAAAAAAATAAATATAAAATGTTTTTGAATAATTAAAAAGGAGGTTTTTTCAAAATGAAAAAACAGAGCATCAAAAAAATTACAGGAGCATTTTTAGCTATAGCTGTATCTTTTCAAGCATCTCCAATTAATGTATTTGCTGAAGATATTTACACAGCAAATATTCAAGCAGAAAACAGAAATATAGCACAAAATGCACCTATAATTGTACTCCCTGGGATAGCAGGCACTGAGATGAGAAACCCAGCAAATTCAGTGCTGCAACTAGTTTGGATTAATATCCTTTGGCATTTCCAAGGTCACTTAGAGCAGCTAGGGTTAGACAGAGAAGGGATTCCACTAATAAGCACAGTGCACCCGGTTTCTACGGGGTATGGTGCAAATAACACATACCAAGCATTACTTAGACATTTAAGAGCAGAATTTGGAGCTGAAAGAGTTCACTTTTGGGGTTATGACTGGCGTTTAGATAACGATTACAATGCAGAAAGACTTAGAGAGTTCATAGATAGATTAAATGCACCTACAGTAAACATAATTGCACATAGCATGGGCGGGTTAATTGTTGCAAGATACATAGCAAATGGGCACGGCTATAGAATAAACACTTTAATTACACTTGGAACACCTTTTTTAGGGGCTCCTAGAGTACCTTATATTTTTGCAACAGGCAACTTAGTGGAAGTGCCTTTGCTTCCGGGGCCTAGAAATGGCGTTAGAAATGTTTCTTCTCACATGCTTTCGGCATATCAAATGCTGCCATTTGAAAGCCCATATAGATATATAGGAGTTGGTCAAAGAACAGGTATGCTTTGGTGGAGCAATTTAACTTGGGCACCTGTTGCAAATGAAAGAGAATTCATAAGAGATTACTTGCCAATGAGAGGAATTGAAAATAGCCAAGTGCCTCCATTAGTTAGAGCTGGATTCTTAGAAAGAGCACCAAGATTTATAGAAAGTACTTTTATGGATGGTGTTCACGCTGTGCAAACAGTAAATAGCCACATAATAGTGGGAAATAACATTCCAACATTACACACTACTATTTTCAATAGAAATAATGAATTTATAGAATATTTAAGCTTTACTCACGGCGATGGAACAGTGCCAATGTGGAGCCAAAATATTAACAATAGAGTTAATACAATACCTTTTAACTATGAACATACAGCCCTAGCGAGACAGCCAAGAGTGTTAAGTGAAATTAGCAGGCTTCTAAATGGACTTAATGCTACTGGCGGTGATATTCTTGAAAGAGATACACCATTTGTTACAATAAGTGCTACAAACGCTTCAAATATAACGATAAACTATAACGGTGAAACGCTTTCAAGCACAGAAAACGAAATAAACACGATAACTAACTTTGGTACTATGCACTTTATAGGCCCAGATGGCGAAACTACACTAGTTGCTCTTTCTGCTAAAAACGAACATGATGTGTTAATAACGAACACTGAAAGTGGCACTATGGACTATTTCATAAGATTTTACGACAGCAACTTTGAAATTATAGAAGAAAGAGGATTTTTAAATATACCTGTAAATTACGACACAATAATAACTACAAACACAAGTGAATATGAAACTACACTAGCTTTAACTTTTGGCTCTGGAAGAGGAAGAGCTAGGACAACAGTTGTACTACAACCAAACTATATATACAACACAGAACTTGGTTTAATACAGCCAACAGCAGAATAAAAAATAAAATCCCCTCTCTTTTAAAATACTTTGAAAGGGGGGGGGGGATTTTATTTATTTGAATACTAGCTAATTTTAATTTTTTACAAAATTAACCTTGGTATAAATTGTACCTAATATCAATTGTTCTAGTTAGGGTTATAGCTTCAGTTATTACAAAAATATGCATTAAAGTGCCATTAATATTAATTATAACATCTTCTATGTAACGGGATAAAATTTGATTTCCAAAGCGGAGTGTGTTATCATTAACTCTAAAGTCTATTGTGTTGTTGTGTGGATAAAAATTTATTCTTTGCAGTGTACCATTAGCCCATGTTTCTAATGAAAAGCTTTCAGATTCATAAATGTGGATTACTATGCTATTCATTGCGAGATTTGCATTAAAAATTTGCTCATTATTAATTTGAACTTGCATAGTTCTATTTAAAACGAAACTAGTTATGTTAACAGCAGAAAAAATAACAATTCCGAAAAGCAAAAGAGAAACGGTGAGCTCTAAAAGAGATAAACCGCTATTATTTGATTTTTTTATTTTCATAGTAAAAAATTAACTCCTTAGAAAGGTGGCTAGAGTTAAACTTCTAAATATAATAATATTGGCTTTATTTTAAAATTGCCTAGGTATATTATAAAAAGGCTATATCTTATTTAGGTGTTCTTAAAATAACTATCAAGAAGTTCTTAAAACTACCTGTCTAAAAGTTCACGAACGCTTGTAATTATAAAATGCGTACCTCTAACGTCTCTTTCCATTATAGCATAAATCGTTATATTGCCGGCTGTGGAATATATGCGATAATTATAGTTTGTGCTTTCAATATGTACGGTTAAATTTTTATTTTTATAAATAAAATCTGTTGGCGGGTTTGTTATGTGTGCATTTGCAAAGCCTATATCTATTCCGCTTTGGGCTAATATTCTTAAGCCCGGCTCTCTATCTACTTGCATAATGGAATTACTCATTGAAATGCGTAACAAAAAAGCTAACATAGAAAAAAGAGAAACCATTAAAATTAAAACGAAAACATATGCATTACCAGAGTTTTTACTTTTCATAACTTGCGAAGTACCAACCATAATTTTTAAATATTTAATAAAAATTTATGAACGGCTTCTGTTATATTATTAGCACCAAAAATAGAGCTTCCTGCAACTATAATATTTGCACCTGCGTTTACTACATCTTTAAAGTTTTCTAAAGTTATGCCGCCATCTACTTGTATATTAAATTTTAAATTATTTTTTTCTCTATAGTTTGCCAAACGCTCTATTTTTAAAAGCATTTCTGGCATAAATTTTTGCCCGCCAAAACCTGGTTCAACTGTCATTATTAGTGCCATTGATATTTCTTCTAAATATGGAAAAAGTGTTTCTACTTCTGTTTTTGGCTTTATAGTTAATGCAGCTTTTTCTCTAACTCCAATTTTTCTTAAATTTGAAGTTATATTTTCATCAACTTCTATGTGAAAATTAATAATATCTGCCCCTGCTTGCAAAAATTTTTCTATATATAAACTAGGGTTAGATATCATTAAATGCACATCTAAAATCATTTCTATATTATCACCATTAGTGCTAAATTTGCCACTTTTTATACTTTCTAAAATAGGAAGCCCAAAAGAAATATTAGGCACAAAATGCCCATCCATAACGTCTATATGCAAATATTTGGCACCCGCTTTTTCTACTTCTTTAATTTGGCTTCCAAGGTTAAGAAAATTTGTTGCCAATATACTAGGTGCTAATATTATATTAGTATCCTCTTTCACTATTTTTCAACTCCTCATATATTGTTTTGTATCTTTCATATCTTGTGTTTTGAATATTTCTTTTAACTTCACAGCCAGGCTCATTTAAATGGCTGCAATCCAAAAATTTACAATCTCCCAAACCTTGAAATTCTTTAAAATAAAGTTTTAGCTCTTCTTTTGAAAAATCTAATTTTAAGCTACTAAAGCCAGGGGAATCTACTAAATATCCATTTTGAAGTTTTATTAAAAAACTTGCCCGTGTAGTATGCTTTCCACTTCCCTTTCCACTAACTAAACCTATTTCTTGAACACTTTCACCTATAATAGCGTTTATTAAGCTAGATTTGCCTACACCACTATTGCCGCAAAACACAGAAACTTTATTATTTAAGGCTTCTTTAAGCTCTTCAATTCCAGTATTTTTTTCAACAGAAGTTAAAATAACTTTATATCCAATTTTTTTATAAATATCAATGTTTACTGTGCCTAAATCTAATTTATTAAAAATTATAGTAACATCTAAGCTGTGCCTTTCTGCTAAAATTGTGAGCCTATCTAAAAGGTCAAAATTGGGTTTCGGATTTTTAGCACTAAAAACTATTATAGCTTGGTCTATATTTACAACCCTAGGGCGGACTAGCTCATTTTTTCTAGGCAAAATATTTGTTATTAAAGCTTCTCTATCTTGTTCGTGGGTTACTTCTATATTTACAAAATCACCAGCTAATGGGCTTATATTTTCTAATCTAAAAAGCCCTTTTGGTTTACAAAAGTATATACCAAAAGGGGTGTCTACATGATATAGACCCCCTATTCCTTTTAGTATTCTAACATTTTCAAATTTTTTCATTATTGTACCGATTGGCTGCTAACTAAGTCTCCGTCTGCCCAAAATATAACTGTGCCACTTCCTTCAACTGTGAATTGAAAAGGAAATTCCGAAATATCAACAGCTCTATACAATAAAAGTTGATTACCGGCTAAATCTGATTGAAAAATAATATTTGCAAAAACTAGAGTTTGATCTTCATCTAAAACTGGCATAGGTATAGTAACGGTCGTCTGGGTAACTGGAACTTCTGGAATATCTTCTTCGCCATTATCATCTTCGCTTGGTTCTTCTTCGCTTATAATATCTTCTATTGGCTCATCTTCTATTGGTTCTTCTTCATGCGGCTCATCTTCTGGCTCTGCTGCAGGGGGGTCTGGTGTTGGCTCTATTATTGTCGGTGTTTCAACAATAGGCCCAGTTGAAACTACAAAATTAATAACGTGCCCTTGCAATACTGCCGAGCCAACAGGTATTGTTTGATTTATTACTAACCCCTCTGGCATATTGTTTGAAGTGAAACTAATATTACCTAAAGCGAGCCCTGCTTCTTCAACCATTTGGGGAAGCACAGAAGCTTCAATTCCAAAAAAGTTTGGAACAATTACTTCATCACCAGTAGGCGGACCTGTGCTAATAGAAAAAGTAACTGTTTCATTAAAAGCAATTTGGTCGCCTGGCATAGGTGTTTGGATAAAAATTGTACCCACAGGCACTGTTACATGCGGTTCATTGAGAGACTCAAAATTTAAAGATGAATATTCTTCTATTATTAGCTGAGCTTCTGAAAGTGGAAGCCCAATTAAATTTGGCACGGTAATATTTATAATTCCTAAACTTATGCCAACATCTAACAAAGTGCCAGGCTCTATAACTGCCCC
>WRFW01000214.1 GCA_009787435.1 Defluviitaleaceae bacterium | reverse complement strand
GGTGTTTGTGGCGGCTTAGGCGAAGTTTTAGGGGTTGACCCAAATATAATTAGAATAATAGCTTTTATTTCTCTTTTTCCATCTGGAAGTATAACTGGTTGGGTTTATATTGCGGCGGCATTTATACTGCCTAAAAATTAGTTAAAAAATTTATTGTTAATTTTTAATTAATAAGAAGTTTAACGGATTTCTATCTAATATAAAGATTTAGTATAGTTGTGCTTTTGTATTATAATTTATTGCATATTGGTTTTCAAAAGTTCTCAATAAATTTTCAATATACTTGAATAAAAACAAAAAATTAGTTCATAATACTATTATAATCTTTGAAGGGAGGTTTTAGTTTTATGGAATCTAATAAAAATGAAAACCAAGGCCAAGAGCAAGACCAACAACAAAACCAAAAAAACAAAAAGAAAAATAAGTAACATATAGCGATTTATATTGCTATTTAATTGTGGCCCCTTCATAAAGGGGCTTTTTATGTGTATTTTAAGAACTAAAAGTTGGCAGCAAAGGAGAAATTTTAGAAAGAATATTTAACGAAAATTTTTTTTAAATATATACAGCTGCTTAAAAAGGACAAAAATGACTATAATAATAGGTGCGGGCACTGCAGGGTTAATGGCTGCTGCACACCAAAAAGGAAAAGTTATATTGCTTGAAAAAGGTGAAAAACTAGGAAAAAAGCTTTCTATTTCTGGCGGTGGCAGGTGCAATGTTACAAATAGAAAACCAATTGAAGAGTTTATAAAAAATATACCTGGTAATGGGCGTTTTTTACATAGTGCATTTTCCAAATTTGATAATGAAGATATTATAAATTTCTTTGAAAATTTAGGAATAAAATTGAAAGAAGAAGATAATGGCAGAATGTTTCCTGTTTCAAACCGTGCATATGATGTAGTTAATTCTTTAGTTAGATTAATAGAAAAAAAGGGAGTAGAAATAAAGAAAAATTGCCCGGTAAATAAAATTATTTTTGAAAATAGTAAAGTTACAGGTGTTTTGTTAATTAATGGGGAGATTTTAAGTGCTAATAAGGTAATAGTTGCAGTTGGTGGCAAGTCTGTGCCAGAAACGGGCTCTACTGGTGATGGTTATATTTGGGCGGAAGAAGCAGGGCACACGATTACAGAGATTTTTCCAACAGAAGTGCCAATAAAATCTAATGATAAATTTATAAAAGAAAAAATTTTAATGGGTCTTAGTTTAAAAGATGTTAGCCTTAAAGTTATGGATGGAAAAAAGGTTGTCGCAAACCACGTTATGGATGTTGTTTTTACTCATTTTGGTATTTCAGGACCTGCTGCTTTGCGTTGTAGCCAGTTTGTTTTGAAGATTATGAAAAAGAGAAAAATAGATAAAGTTACAATGGTATTAGATGTTTTTCCAAATTTAAATGAAGACGAGTTAACCAATAAAATAGAAAAAATTATGGATAAAACTAATAAGAAGCCGCAAAATGCACTTAAAAGTTTAGCACCTGAAAGATTTTTGCAATTTATTATAGAAGAGGGAGACAGCTCAAGAAAAATAGCAGAAAAATTAAAGAAGTTCACTTTTACAGCAAATGGAACGCTTCCCATAGAAAAGTCTTTTATAACAGGTGGCGGCGTTTCTGTGAAAGAGATAAACCCCTCTACAATGGAATCTAAGTTAATTAAAGGGCTCTATTTTTGTGGTGAAATATTAGATATTCATGGCTATACAGGTGGCTATAATATAACAGCTGCTTTAGTAACTGGGAAAATAGCAGCAACTAGCGATTGAAATTATTAAGGAGTTTTAAAATATTTTCATAAATGATTTAAAACCTAAAAAACACTAGCTAAAATGAGATATATTAAAGGAGTTGTTAACCATTTTTAATAAAAAATTTATAATAGCATTGGAGGGGTTAGATGGCTCTGGCAAGACTACTCAATCATTGCTTTTGAGAGACTACTTAAAAAAAAGAGGTTTAAAAGCAAAAATAATTGGCAGGCGGTTTTTGCTTTCTACTATTTTAACAGCATTTACAAAACCAGATGTTGTTATAGCAGATAGGTATTTATATACTATAAAAATTTATTTAGAGTATAAACAAATAAAAAACTTTTTTGTAGACTATATATTCAAAATTTTGCCAGAGCCAAATGTTATATTTTTTTTAGAATTAGATATAGATAGTTCATTAGAGCGTATAAAAATAAGAGGTAAAAATCCGGATAAATATGAGACTAGAGAGGGGCTTTCAATATTTAAAAATGGATATGAAAAAGAATTTTTAAATAGCAGGAATTTATATAAAATAAACGCTTTGAAATCTACATATGATATACATAGTAAACTTTGTGAATTTTTAATAGAGCAAAAAATTATAAACACCTAAATAAGCTAGCAAAAAACCTGCACATAAAAATGGTGCAAAAGGCATATATTCATATTTATTGGGCATTTTTGATTTAGTCCTTTTGTAAATTAAAAATATCGCAAAAAATGAAGCTAAAATTATTGCAAAAAATAAAGAAAAAAATGCTTGAATCCAGTTCATGAAAAATCCTAAAGAAAGCATAAGTTTCATATCTCCATATCCAAAACCCTCTTTCTTTGCTATAATTATAGTTAATTTGTCTATAATAAATAGAGGGGCTGTGCCTGCTATAGAAGCTAAAATAGCATTTTGCCATGAATTGTTTTCTAATAAAAAAACATAAATTATGCCAAGAATAGCAACTGAAATATTTAAAAAATTTGGAATAGTTTTAGTTTTTAAGTCTATGTAGCTAATTACTGTTAATAAAAGTGTTAAGATAAAAAGAATTTTAAAAATATTTGCCATGCTTAAATTATAGCAAATTTTAAAATAAATTTCAATAAAAAGTTTGACATTTAGCAAAATTTAATGTATAATTTCATAGTAGGTTTTATTGTTTAAGAGCGGTTTAAGCCTAATATAAACTAAGGAGGTAATATTGAAAAATAATAAAGAGCCTAATAAAGGTTTTAATGTTTTCCACTTAGTGGTGGCAGGTTTAATAATAACTAGTGTATTTCATCTTTTCATGCAATCAGCCCCCGCTAGAACTATGCACAACATTGGATACAATCAATTTTTAGCACTTCTTGAAGCTGGCAGTGTTGAAAGTGTAGAAATAATGCCCGCTAGAATTCACATACATTTAAGAGAAGATTTAGATTCAGAAACTGCAATAAAAACAGTTGAGATATTATCTGGAACAAACTTAGAATATGGAGATATATCTGGAAGCTTAGAAACTGGTGAATTAGAACCAGCCGAAGCCACGACCCTCTTAGAGCAAGCAAGAAATAATATTTTAACAAATGCAAACTTCCAAGGCGAATTAAGACCGACCCGTGTTTTATATACTGGAAATTTAAATGACCCAAATTTAGTTGAGCGTTTAGAAGCTGCCGGTGTAAGTTATAATTCACCTATAGTTGAAAACAACATAATTTTAAATATTATATTATCTTGGGTTATGCCGCTTCTTATACTTTATCTTGTATTTTCTTTAATAATGAGAAGAGCTGCTAAAGGAATGGGCGGTGGTTTCATGAATTTTGGAAAATCAAACGCTAAAATGTATGATATGGAAAAGAAAACGGGTATTACCTTTGAAGATGTTGCAGGGCAAGAAGAAGCTAAAGAAAGTTTAAAAGAAATTGTAGACTTTTTACACAGCCCAGAGAAATATAAAGAAATTGGAGCAAAACAGCCCAAAGGTGCTTTATTAGTGGGCCCTCCCGGAACTGGTAAAACTTTGCTAGCTAAAGCAGTTGCAGGGGAAGCAAATGTTACATTTTTTTCACTAAGTGGCTCTGAATTTATAGAAATGTACGTTGGTGTTGGTGCTAGCCGTGTTCGTGATTTATTTAAACAAGCACATGCACACTCGCCTTGTATAATTTTTATAGATGAGATAGACGCAATCGGAAAAAGTAGAGACACAAAAATGGGCGGAAATGATGAAAGAGAGCAAACTCTCAATCAGCTTTTGGCAGAAATGGATGGGTTTGATACTTCGAAAGCTATAATGGTAATGGCTGCAACTAATAGACCAGAAATTTTAGATAAAGCACTTCTTCGCCCAGGGCGTTTTGATAGAAGAATAATAGTTGAAAAACCAGACTTACCAGGAAGAGAGTCTATATTAAATGTGCACGCTAAAAAAGTAAAAATGGGTTCAGATGTTGATTTGAAAAAAATTGCACTTGCAACTAGCGGAGCAGCTGGGGCAGATTTGGCAAATATGATAAATGAAGCCGCTTTAAGAGCCGTTCGCCTTGGTCGCTCAGAAGTTATGCAAGAAGACCTTTTTGAGGCTGTTGAAGTAGTTATTGCTGGTAAAGAGAAAAAAGATAGAATTCTCTCGCCAAAAGAAAAGAAATTAGTTGCATTTCATGAGATTGGGCACGCATTGGCAGCAGCTTTGCAAAAAAATTCACAGCCTGTTCAAAAAATTACGATAGTGCCTAGAACTATGGGTTCTTTAGGCTATGTTATGCAAATGCCAGAAGAAGATAAATTTTTAATGGAAAAAAGTGAAATGATAACGCAAATAACTACTTTATTAGGAGGAAGAGCAGCAGAAGAAGTAGTATTTGAAACCCAAACTACTGGGGCTAGTAATGATATAGAAAGAGCTACAAAAATGGCACGCTCTATGGTTACCCAATATGGTATGAGTGAAAAATTTGGGATGATGGGTGCTGAAAGCATTGAAAATAGATATTTAGACGGAAGAGCAGTTTTAAATGTTTCAGATGTTACAGGCTCTGAAATAGATAAAGAAGTTCAAAGAATAATAGAAGATTGCCACAAAAAAGTTAAAGGGCTTTTAAAAGAAAATTTGAAAGCACTTCATGATATTTCAGAATTTTTAATAGAAAAAGAAACTATAACGGGCGAAGAATTTATGGATATTTTAGGTAAATATGTAAACTTCCAAGAAAAAAATAAATTAGAACCTGCCATAGTTTAAAAAATTTTACACGATATTTCCGATAAAAATATTTAAAAATAAAACTTAAAAAATAGGAGGCATATAAATATGCATGATGAAAGAATATTAGTAGGTGGTTATGAAGTTGAGAGACAAGGCTTAAATGCCTACATAACTAAGGTTTTTGGATGGACGTTTTTAGGGATTTTGATAACAGCATTAACTAGTATATTTTTTCTTTTTGGTGCGGCAATAAACCCCGCTTTTGCAAATTTTATAGCACTTTCCCAACCTATACTTTTAGTTGCTGCTGTAGTTATTATAATATTTTCATTTATGGCTAGAAATAAAATAGATACTATGAATCCAGCTGTTGTTAAAGCTGTCTATGTTGGGTATGCTATGGCAATTGGGCTTAGCTTTTCAATGTTGCCAGTATTTTTTGAACTTTCAATGATTGGTGCTGCATTTTTAATAACTTCTGCAACTTTTGGCATAATGGCTGTTTATGGCATAGTTACGAAAAAAGATTTAACTAGCATGGGAAGCCTTCTTTTTGCAGCTCTTATAGGACTTATAATTGCAATGGTAGTTAATATATTTTTAGCTAATTCTATGTTAGATTTTGTTATATCTATTGCAGGTGTATTTATTTTCTTAGGTTTAACTGCTTGGGATTCACAGCGTATAAAATTATATTATGCTGAAACTATAGGAAGAGATGGGGAAGCTTCTCGTGCTTCTGAAAACTTAGCAATATTTGCAGCGTTAGGCTTATATATAAACTTTATAAACTTATTTAGATTTATTCTTAGCCTTTTAGCTAGAAGAGACTAAGAGAATTTAAAAATGAAGAAAATTAATTTTTCATCAACAGGTGCGGTAGTCTTAGGGGCTGCCGCAAATTTTCTCTTATTTATTGCAAAGCTCTTTATTGGGCTTTTTTTAAATTCTATAGCAATAATTGCAGATTCTATTAATAATCTTAGTGATTTGTTATCTAATTTTGTTGTTTTATATGGCATTAAAATATCAAAAAAACCAGCAGATAAAGAACACCCTTTTGGGCATGGCAGGGCAGAATATTTAGTAACTTTTATAATATCAGCTGCTATAATATTTGTTGGCTTTGAATTTTTCCGAAGCTCTATAGGTGCAATCTTTAACGAAAACAATATAGAATTTAACTTAGGAATTTTAGCAATTTTGCTTTTATCAAACTTAGTTAAGCTATTTTTATACTTTTTTTATAAAAAAATAGGAACAGGTCCCTTAATAGCACTTTCTAAAGATAGCCTAGGAGATGTGTTTATAACTTCGGCAACTATTCTTGCTATTTTTTTTCCTCATCTTGACGGTTTTTTAGGTGCTTTAATCTCTATATTTATAGTTTATAACGGCTATTCTTTAGCAAAAGGTGTTGTTTCAAAAATTTTAGGTGAGCAGTTAGACCCAGAGTTAGTTAAACAAATTAAATTTATAGTAGAAAAAGAGGAAAAAATTTTAAGCACACACGACCTTATACTTCATAGTTATGGAAGCAAAAAAATGGGCACTTTACACGTTGAAATGGATGAAACGCTTACTTTAGTTGAAGCTCATGAAGTAGTTGACACTCTAGAAAGAGAAGTTAAAAAAAATTTAAACATAGATTTAACAATTCACATAGACCCTCAAACAAACGATTTTTTATTGAAAGATATTAAAGAAAAAATAATAACATACTTAAACTTCGTTGAAAGCAGTGTTGAAGCCCATGATTTTAAAATGAATTATAGCTCGGAAGTTTTTGAAGTTATATTTGAACTTTCTTTTCCACATAATTATGAAAAAACAAAAGAAGAACTACTAAGAAAAAGCATAGAGATGTTAATTAAAGATAAAGGTTTTTCACCTGTAATAGAAGTAGAATATAAATACCATGAATAGAAAATAAATGAGGTAAAAAATGAATTTTAAAATGGCTTTTGAATTGCCTACTGCTGAAGAATTTGTTAATTTAAGAATTTCAGCAGGGCTTTCTCCGAGAGATTTAGAGGGCTCTAAAATTGGACTTTCAAATTCTAACTTTATGGTAACTTTTAGAGATAGAGAAAACCTTATTGCTATGGGGCGTGTAGTTGGCGATGGTGCTACTACATTTCAAATTACAGATGTTGCAGTTCACCCAGACTTCCAAGGAAATGGGTTAGGGAAAGCTATAATGAAAGAGTGTATGGCTTTTTTAGAAAAAAATGCTTCGCCTAATTCATATGTTAGTTTAATTGCTAGCTTACGAGGTGTTAGTCTTTATAAAGAATTTGGTTTTTCGCTAACAGAGCCTAATAACCATGGAATGTATTTGTTCGTTAATCAAAAAATTGATTAGTATTTAAAAATATTGACTAGAGGGGTAATTTAAGAGTATTTAAAAATTTATGAATAAATATAAAACAATTTTTAAACATGAGATTGCAGAAACTATAGAAAAAAAATCTAAATTTATTGGCAATGCAAAACCAGTGAGAAGCAGGGAAGAAGCAGAACTTTTTATTGCTGAAGTTAGGCAAATTCATAAAGAAGCTACTCATAATGTTTTTGCTTATAGAGTTTATGAAACACAAAAGGAAGATAAGTTAAATAAAAATGAATTTAACACACCTTTAAGCTCACAAAATAAAGGAATATTAATAGAGCGGCAAACAGATGATGGTGAGCCAAGTGGCACTGCAGGCTTGCCAATATTAAATTATTTAAAAGGTGAAGACCTCTTAAATATTTGTATAGTAGTTACTAGATATTATGGTGGAACTCTTTTAGGAACCGGCGGATTAGTTCGTGCTTATGGAACTTGTGCTAAACAAAGTACGATAGCAGCTGGAATTATAACGAAAGAGTTATATAGCCTAGTTAATATTAAAATCGACTATAGCCTTTTAGGGAAAGTTGAATATGAAATATTAAACTTAGGCTATACGATAGTTAACACCGATTATAATGAAAATGTTTCTATTTATGTAGCTCTTATTTACGAAGAAGTGCATAGATTAGAAAAAAAGATTATTGAAGTTACTTCAAATAACGCTTTGATAGCTATTTATAAAGATTTTTTTGGCTTTTGGCACGAAGAAAAACTATGCGGTATACCTTTGATTGGAAAATAACTAATATGATTGACAATTATATATATATAATCATAGCCAAAGCTTGGTTTTTGATAATAAAATATGAGAAATAGAGGGCTTCGGGGAAGTAGCTTTGAAGAAATTATAAACTTAACTAATGAGCTTTATAGAGAAAAAAATTTAGCAATAATTCAAAAAATACCAACACCTATTACACCTGTATCTTTTGAAAAAAACACTAAAATAATAACAAAAGCTTATTTTGAAAAAAAAAGCACTGTTGATTATATAGGTGTTGCGCAAGGTGTGCCAATTTGTTTTGATGCAAAAGAAACTAGCCAAAAAAGCTTTTCTTTGCAAAATGTTCACGAACATCAAATAAAATTTATGAAAGATTTTGTGAACCAGAGAGGGTATGCATTTTTATTAGTTAATTTTGTTGTTTATGAGCAATGCTTTATATTGCCATTTGATTGTTTAAAAACCTTTTGGGAGCAAAGCAAAAGAGGCGGAAAAAAGAGCATACCATATGAAAAATTCAATAAAAATTTAATAGTAAATAAAAGTGGTATATATTTTCATTATTTGGAGATAATAGCAAAAGACTTGATTTAAATTGAGCCCCTCTAAAAACTGTTAAGTTTTTTGAAAGAATTGTGAAATGGAGAATATATGCTTAAAATTTTATTTTTATTAATATTAGTTGCTTGCAATGCCACTTCATATATTAATTATGATGAATATATTGAAGCAGAGCAGGCTAGTTACGTTAAAAATCCTATTTTTACTGAAATGCTTCGCACTACTTCCCCTGGTGAACATTCTTCATACGTTCAAATTGGGGCATTTTTGCCGCAAAATATTAGCTCTTTTGAAAGCCAAACAGCGTTACATAATATATACGCTTTAAATATGTATTTAACTAATTTTGATGAGCTTAGATTTCTAGAAATAATTTCAGCTAGAAGAACTCCGCTTATAATTATTTCGCATAGAGATAGACTTATGCCTTTTGATAAGACTTATTTAGAAAGTTTTGCAAGAAATTTAGGTTTGTTTAGCACACAAACTTTTATAAAGTTTTTTCCTAATGCAAGAGCAAATAATTATAATGCTAGTGATTATGTTGAATTTTTTAAATATGCTAGAAATGTTTTTAGAGAGCATGCACCCCATTCCATTTTTGTGTGGAATATATTTGAAAATGATGTTTTAGACTCTCATCAGTTTTTCCCTGGTTTAGATTATGTAGATTGGCTAGGAATAACTCAAAAAGTTTATTTAACTGAAAAAAGAACCCATAGAGAGGGAACGAGAGAGCGTTTTAATTTTTTTTATCATAACTATTTTTCTTTGCCTATAATGGTAACTTTTGGTGTAAGTCATTTTTCTACAATTAATCATAGCTATCATATAAGTGAAGCTGTTAATTTTTTGAAAAAACATTACGATTTTCTACTTAATTTTCCACGTGTGCGTGCTATAATTTATTCAGAAGAAAATAGTTTAAGCTCTCAAGATAATTTTTCAATAACAATAAATCAAACTATATTAGAAGCATACAATGAAGCTATAAGAAATAGAAACATAGCAGCAGAAGCTTTTTTTGATTTAGGCGGTGAAGAAGTTTTAACACTTGCCCGCACACCTTATTATGAGATTGTTAAAAAACAATAGTGCTTAATATAAAAGCTATTGTAGCGTGTAATATTTTGCTTAATATAAAAACTTTAAAATTGATACCTGTCTTTTCTAAAAATGCTATTGATTGGCTTATAATTGAAATGCCAGTGAAAGATAAAATGGTAGTAATAACTATTGCTGAATTTGTATAGTTTAAAGCTGTCGTTATTTCTATAAAGCCATAAGCGAGTGCCTTTATTTGTTCATATTCTGAAATTTGTGATATATAGTGCGGAACTCTACTTATTATTAAAAATTGTATTATCACACTGAAAAATATTATATAACCGCCTATCATTAAAATATTTTTAACAGAAACAATTATGCTATCTTTAAAAACTGTGCTGAAAGCTTGTTGCTTTTTCTCATCTATATTAATTTTAAGCTTTATATTTTGTTCTCTATATTTGTAAAATCTAAATAAAAACCCAGTTACTAATGCGGAAAGATAATGTATTATTAAAATATTTTTTGCTAGTGCTATATCGTTTAATATGCTTCCTACTGTTCCTAAAATAAATACTATTCCTATATTACTGCAAAAGCTTAAAAGTCTTTGGGCTTCATTTTGGGTAATCTCATTTTTTCTTAAAAGTTCTGCAATTACTTTTGAAGAAAGAGGGGCACCGGCTGTGAACCCTACTATAAACGGCAAAAAAAACGGGTTATAAATGTTAAAAATTTTTGATAATGCAATTCCTATTTTAGAGGGCTTTATTACTATCGTTTTTAAAATAATGTTGGTAGCAACCATGAAAGGAAAAAGTGCCGGAACAACGTTTATAAGCCAAGTTTCTAAACCCTCTCTTGCGGCATTTATGGCTTCTGCCGAAAAAAGTAGCAATAAACTATTGAAAAAAATTAAAATTAATGTTATAATCATATAAGATTATATGTGAGCAGGTGGTGATATATGATTTGGTCGCAAAACAAAGAGTAACAAGAAAAGATATAAATAGACCAGTTAAAAATGTAAGAAAAGATGTGCCAAAAACCTCCGTTCCTCTAAAATCTAACAAATCTAAAAGAATAGAAAAAGAAAGGCTTAAAAGAGCCAAACAAGAAGAAAGAGCAACAGCTATAGTTCTCTGTGTAATAGCTATTGGGCTTATTACTACTGTTATAGGTTCGCTTTTAAATTATTTGACTAATGAACAAATTCCAACTACTACAGTGGAGCTAGTAACTGTTATTTACGATAGATTAGAAACTGGAATAGTAGTGAGAAATGAAAGCTTTTACACTTCAAATTTAACCGGCAATATAAGCTTTCATGTGAATGAGGGTGAAAGAGTGCGGAGGGGTCAAAATATTGCAAGTGTAAGCATTATTGATTTCCCACAAACATTAGATGATTATGAACATCTTGAAGAAGATTATATACAAGAAAATAGTTTAGAAACTCAAACGCAAAACACTAATTTTAGAACTCCTTTTTCTCATGAGATAGAGCAAAGAGAAACTAGCCAAAGCATAAATGAACACATGCGAGAGCTAGCACTTCTCAACGTGAACAACTTTACAGCAGAATTAGAATCAACCCTTTTGAGCTATATAGAAATAAGAAATAGCCTTTTTTTATCGACAGAAAGTGATTTGTCTAATTTATCCAATTCAGATGGTGTTCTCGAAACTAACATAGCTTCTCAAATTCAAAATAATTTAACAGCAGCTAATAACGGTATCTTCACAAGCTATATAGATAGTTTTGAATGGTTAACACCTGTTAATATGTATTCATTAACTAGTTTGCAAACTTCTATGGAAGTAACCCTTAATAGAACTGAGGAAATGGCATACTCTGGGGATGATGCTTTCAGAATTATAAACTCTAATGATTGGTATATAGCTTCTCATATTTATAATGAAAGATTGATGAATCTTTCATTAGGTTCAAATGTGGTTCTTCATTTAAAAAATTCATATGGTTATTTTCAAATGATTAATATGGTAGTTCACCATTTAGAAGCTGCTGGTGCAGAGCAAAGCTTTGTAATCTTTAAAACTAGAGATTCCGTTTCAGAGTTTTTGAATAAAAGGACTGTTAGGTTTAGACTAGCCGATGTGGAAGTTACAGGCATGAAAGTTCCTAGGGAAGCATTAGCGACACGTTCTTTTTTGAAAGTGCCAGAAAATTTCACAGTTATACA
This sequence comes from Defluviitaleaceae bacterium, assembly GCA_009787435.1. GTDB lineage: Bacteria > Bacillota > Clostridia > Lachnospirales > UBA5962 > WRFW01. The sequence continues at coordinate 5,092 of WRFW01000214.1, read as the reverse complement.
TAATTTTGTTACTTCTTTAGGTGAAGAAGTTAGCTATCGTTATATATATGTGCAAACTTTTGAAAATAGTATACTTCCTATAGAAATTAGGCGAGTTAGGCTACTTTCTTACAGACAAAACAATGATGATGGGTATATATTGATTCCTCAAGAAACTAATCAAATTAATCTAGGGTACACTATAATAAATAGCGTTGGTCAAGCTTATGAAGTTTATAATTTAATTACAGAAGAAGGAATTTTTAGAGCAAATATTGGTATTGCAGAATTTAGACCTTTAGACTTAGAAAATTTAGTTTTTTATAGAGACTATGCTATAGTTTCACTTAATAACCAAGGCAGGTTTGGGTTAAATCCACATGATAGAATAATATCAAACGCACAAAATATATTAGTATACGAGGGAATGGCAGTATTTTAAAAAGTTTATATAAACTTTTTCATAAATTTTATGTGAAATTTTATTGACAAATTTATTGTTTTCGTTCATAATAAAAGCCAAGAATATTTAAAAAAGAGAGGTATATTAAAAAATGTCATTTGTAGAAAAATTTAAAAACATATTGCTAGGTGCACCAGATGTGGACGATTATGATGATGAGGAATTCTTTGAAGAAGAGTCTTCTTATGGGCGTTCTTCTTCAAACAATCGCTCTTCAGGGTCTGTTGCTAGCAATAGAGCTAGACCAGAAAGACCGGTATTAACTTTAGTTGATAAACCACAACATGGGCATTCTTCACAATATGCTGAAAGAACATATACACCGCTTTCCCCTGTGGAAATGATAGCTTCAACTATTTCTCCTAAAAATTGTGAAGAAGCAATGTTAATAATAGATAGAATTAAAGATGGTAATTTTGTTATTTTCAGCTTAAAAAAATCTCAAAGGCAAGATATTGAAGAGCTAACTTTGCTACAAGGCGGTTTAGAAGAAAATGAAGAAGAAAGTAGAGAAAGTGTTTTTAAATTTATTTGTGGTGGTATTTACACATTAAATGCTGAAATATCTAAATTTGATGAGGGTGTTTTCATAGCAGGGCCTTATGGTTCTAAGATTGATGAAATTTCCACAGATTTTAAGAAGAAAATGAAAAAAACAGGCACAACTCACGCTTTTAAAAATGGATTAGTATAGAAAAGAGATATTTATGATAGATACTATTATAAGTTCCGTTAGATTGTTTGCTAATATTATGTATATATTAATATTTGTTAGATTTATTCTTTCATGGATTTCAATGGGGAGGCCATCTCAGCTGTTAGGAATTATTTATTCTTTAACAGAGCCTCTCCTAGCACCTATAAGAAGACTTTTAGATAAGTCTCCTTTGGGTGGCCCTGGGATGATGTTAGATTTTTCTCCAATAATACTTTTATTTTTTATAAGAATTTCTGAAAATGCTATAATTATTTTTTTAGGAGCATTAAGATGAATAACAATAATTACCTGATGAAAACTACAATAAATAAAGTTTTAGATCAGGTTTTTTTGTGTTCTAACAATCATAATTTTTCATATTTTATAGATTCAAATATTGCAAAGCTTGCTATTGATGTTGTAAAAAAGGAACATAAAAATATTGAATTTAAAATTTTTGGCGGGCTTTTAACTGAAGAGCAAGCTAATTTAGAGCGAGTAATTATAGGTGTTTCTGAAAAAAAAATTAATTTTAATGATTTTCCAATAACAGCTATTAAATTTATATATGATAAATATGGAGAGCCAAATCATAGGCATATATTAGGCACAATTTTAGGAAATGGGATTGATAGAAATAGAATAGGGGACATATTAATTTTTGAAGACTATTGTGTAATTTTTATACACAAATCTATAGAAAATACGATAATTTCTATCGATAGAATCGGAAAATATAGTGTTTCTGCAGAAAAAGTTAACACCGATGATTTATTTATTCCTATGCAAAAATATGTAGAAAAAAGCAGCTCCAAAATAGATTCAAAGCTTACAAGCATTATTGCTTTTGCATTTAATGTTTCAAAAACGACCGCTAGAGATTTTTTGAAAAATAATAAAATTAAAATAAATGGCTCTGAAGTTAAAAAAGATATTAATATTGTAGAAACACACACTATAACTGTTAGGAGCTTGGGAAGAGTAATTATAAAAGAGATTGGAACTATCATTAAAATTCATATTTATAAGTGAGTAGGTGGGAAAATGCAAATATTAGATACAAAAGATATAAAATCTACTATATTAACAGCTAAAAAGCTAACCATAGAAGATGTTAAAGAATTTAACGACTTGCTTCGTTATGTTTTTCAAATTACAAACAATTCTTTGAGTTCTATAGGGTGGGAAGATTTTGAAATAGAGCAAGAAAAAGCTCCTATTTTAGAAAAAGCTAATGTAATAGGTTGGTTTGATGGTGAGAAATTAGCTTCCCAAGTTGCAACTTATTCTATGCATGTAAACATACATGGCAAAATTTTTGCTATGGGTGGAGTAACAGGCGTTGGAACTTATCCTGAATATTCAGGGCTTGGGTTAGTTAAAGGAATTCTTATGAAATCTTTAGAAGAAATGAAAAATAACGGGCAAACAATTTCTTATTTATACCCTTATTCAATACCTTATTATAGAAAAAAAGGATGGGAAATTATTTCAGATGTTATGAGCTTTACTTTGAAAGATACACAGATTCCTAGAAAAGTTGAAGTTTCTGGGCACGTTTCAAGGCTTCCGCAAGATAATGAAGATGTGAGAGCAGTTTATGAAAAGTTTGCAAGAAAAAGCCACGGTTCACTAATACGCAGTGATTTAGAATGGAGCGAGTATTTTAGATGGGATAGCGATGAAATGCTAGCAGCTGTTTATTATAATGAAGAAAAAGTGCCAGAAGGCTTTATGTTTTATTGGATAGAAAATGAGATTTTACACATAAAAGAAATGATATACTTAAACCAAGAAGCTAGGCATGGGCTTTGGAATTTTGTTGGTGCTCATTTTTCAATGATAAATGAAGTTCGTGGAAAAATTTATGAAGACCAAGCAATAGCATTTTTATTAGATGATAGCGAGATAACAGAAACTATAAAGCCTTATTATATGGCAAGAATAGTTGATGTGGAAAAATTTTTAATTTCTTACCCTTTTAAAGATAGCAGCAGACCATTTCATTTTATAATAGAAGATGAGCTTTTAGAATGGAATAACGGTATATTTTCATTATATTTTAATGATGAAGAAGCAGCAACTATCTCAAGAAAAGAAGCCCTTGGAAAGCCAGTTAAATTAAATATAAACACATTAACAACTATGCTTATGAGCTATAGAAGCCCAACTTATTTGCGTGAGATAGGCAGAATAGAAACAGACGAAGCAACGCTTAAAATATTAGAGAAGATAATACCCTCTGAAGAAGCTTACTTTTCAGATTTTTTCTAAATAAAAACCCGTATTCTCAGAAGTTTATTTTGAGAATACGGGTTTTTAAAAATTTTAATTTTAAAGTTCTGCTATTTTTTTTTCTACATAAGCTATGTCTTCTTCGTTCATTTCGGCTTCCAAAGAAAGTATTATTTTTTTTAGTGCTGCTTTTTCATTACCCTCATTTTCTTTTTGAATTTGTAAGGCTTGAAATAATCTTCTTTTTTGGTCAACTCGTATTTCTTGTATTGATGGCATTTTATCACCTCCAATTTTATAAATACATAACTATTCGCAAAAGTTTCATTTTGCGAATAGTTAATCATTCAGCTGTATTAATTTAGAGATTGTGGAATTTTAATCTTAATTATAGTTCCTTTATAAAGTTCGCTCTGTATAGATAGCTCACCCTCTAAAAAATTTAACATAATTTGAATTAATTCTAAGCTGTTTGATTTTAAATATTTAACTTTATTTTCTTTAATCAAATTTAAATCTTCTTGTAGCTTTTTTAACTCATCGGGATCTATTCCAACGCCATCATCTTCAATTGTTATTTCTAAATTATTTGCAGGAATGAATTTGAAAGAAAGTTTAACTTTGCCTCCATCATCTGTCCAGTTAAAAGAATTGCTAAGCAAATCTGTAGTGATTAATACTAGTAATCTTTTATACCCTATAAGGCTATTTGGAATTTGACTATCAACTGAAACTTCAAATTTTATAGGTCTTTTATTTAAATAAAATTTGCTTATTTTCACAATATCATTTACTAATTCGGCTGTTTCATAAGACTTTGGGGCTTTTACTACTTCTTTATCATCTTCAATTTTTGATAAAAATGTCATAGAATCTAATCTATTTAATAGTAAAAAAGCTATGCGATTAATCTCTGAAAATACAGGTTTAAAATCATCTGGTATTTTTTCATTTTTTTCTTCAGCGTTTATAATGTTTATTAAAGTCTTAGCTGGGCTGCTAACTCTTGAAGTAAGCATCTTAAAAAATTTATCTTTATTATCGCTAAGTTCTTTCGATTTTTCTAATAAAGAAAGTTCATTTAAATTTTCTTTCAAATCAAGACGCATTTTACTTATAGTTCGGGCAATATCACCAACTTCACCTTTTAAATCTGTTCCAAAAATTAAATTTTCTTCATGTGTTTCATCATAGGTATATGAAGAATTTTCAATACTTTTTTTCAATTTATTAATTGGGTTAATTAAATGCTTGTGAGTAATATAAGATGATATTGATATGTATACCAATATTGATAAAATAGAAACTATTATCATAGTAAAATATAGAGTGCTATCTAAAGGACCAATATAGTTAGAAAGAATAACTATGCTCCATTCAGTGCCCATAATTGGGAAAATGCTAGCGTATTTAAATAAGCTAGTAGTAGTAGTAGTAGTAGTAGTAGTAGTAGTAAACTCTCTATATTCAAAAATTCCTGTTTCTTGTGATATTTTGGTTAGATGATAGTCTATGGCATTTTGCAGAGCAGATCCATAATAAGTTTCTGGAATTCTTGGGTATGGTCTAATAGGAATTCCATTTTCATGAGTTTTTACTAGTAAAGCTGAATCTATACGCACATAGCCATTTTCATCAATAATATAGCCTCGAATATTTTTAAAATTAAAGTTTCCAAAAACAGATTTAAAAATTTCTTCAAATGAAGAAGAAGTAGT
>WRFW01000213.1 GCA_009787435.1 Defluviitaleaceae bacterium | reverse complement strand
AGAAGAAGCCCTATATCTGGCAGGCAAGAAAACCATACAGGTATAGATATTCCAGCACCCACAGGCTCAGATGTAATTGCGGCTGCTTCAGGCACGGTAACTTTTGTAGGCTGGCAAAATGGCTTTGGTAATACAGTTATAATTTATCACGGTGATAATTTAAGCACTTTATATGCCCATAATTCCAGAAACTTAGTTTCCCAAGGTGCTTGGGTTGAAGAAGGGCAAGTAATTGCCGCAGTCGGAAGTACTGGTTGGTCTACAGGGCCACACGTTCATTTTGAAACTAGAGTAAATGGATCAGCAATAAACCCTATGAACGGATTTTTACAATAATTATTTTAGCCCTCTTTGTATAATATAAAGAGGGCATTTTGAAATTCTTAAAAAAAGAGGTATCCATTTTGAAAATATTAATAGATGCTATGGGTGGTGATAATGCCCCAAATGAAATTATAAAAGGTGTTTTGCAAAGCGACACAAAAGCTAAAATTATATTAGTAGGAAAAGAAGCTGAAATAAAAAAACATTTGACTTCTTCAAAAAATATTGATATAATTAATGCAACAGAAGTAATAGGAATGGCTGAAGCATCGCTAGCGATACGCCAAAAAAAAGATTCTTCTTTAGTCGTTGCTCTTGAAAATCTTAAGGCAGGTGAGGGGGAAGCTTTAATTTCAGCCGGTAGTACAGGGGCTTTAGTTGCAGGAGCAACTCTTATGCTTAAAAGAATACAAGGAATAAAACGCCCATCTTTAGCTGTTCCACTTCCTACAGAAAAAGGAATAACTCTTTTAATGGATGCAGGGGCAAATGTAGATTGCAAACCAGAATATTTACTTCAATGGGGAATATTAGGCACAATTTATATGAAAGAATTAGGAATAGCTGAAAATCCTAAAGTTGGTCTTTTAAGCAATGGTTCAGAAGAAGATAAAGGAAACGCATTTACTAAAGAAACAGCTGCACTTTTAAAAGAAGCTTCTAATATTAACTTTTATGGCAATATTGAAGCAAAAGAAGTGCCTACAGGTGTTGTAGATATACTTTTAGCCGATGGTTTCGCTGGAAATATTCTTTTGAAAACTGCTGAGGGCTATTTAAAGCTTATGGGAAATATACTTAAAAAAGAGTTGAAAAGCAGCCCTATTAACACATTAGGTGCAATTTTATCTAAAAAAGCTTTAAATAAAACAAAATCTTTTTTTGACCCATCAAAAGTTGGTGCCGTTCAATTTTTGGGAGTTGATAAATTAGTTTTAAAAGCACACGGAAGCTCTAATTCAGATGATATAGCAGGTGCTATTGAAACAGCAGAAAAACTTATAAAATTAGAAGTGATTAGCAAAGTTAAACTTAGTTAAGAGGTGAGATTATGGAATTTGAAAAAATAATAGATGTTATAGTAGAGCAAACTGGAATTGAAAGAGAAAAAATAAAGCTTGAAAGTAATTTTACAGAAGATTTAGGGTTAGATAGTCTAGATTTGTTTCAAATAATAACAGAGCTTGAAAATCTATATAAAGTTAATTTTGATTTGTCTAATGCGGATAAAATTAAAATAGTAAATGATGCTGTGGAATATATTAAGCAGAATACATAATGAATGAAAAAGAACTAATCAAGATAGAGCAAAAAATAGGCTACTCTTTTAGAGATAAAGCTTTGTTAACTAGAGCACTTACACATAGCTCTTTTGTTCACCAAAGAAAAAAAAGCCCTTTTGAAAGTAATCAAAGGCTAGAATTTTTGGGCGATGCTGTTCTAGAAATAATAGTTAGTGAATTTTTATTTCATTGTTACCCAGAAATGTCTGAGGGAGAGCTTACAAAGCTTCGGGCGAAAATAGTTTGTGAACCAAATTTAAGTAGCACAGCAGGTAAATTGTCGCTAGCTGAATATGCCCTTTTAGGCGAGGGTGAAGAGCGAATGAAAGGGCGTGAAAAAGCCGCCCTTAGAGCAGACTTAGTTGAAGCGGTAATAGGGGCAATTTATTTAGATTCTGGAATTAATTCTGCTAAAAAATTTGTAGTCCGCAATGTTGAAATGGATAATTCTAATTTGCAAAGTAATACAGACTATAAAACGCTTCTTCAAGAATATGTTCAGCGAGATAGTAGGCAAACAGTAACTTATAAAAAGGAATCTGAAAAAGGACCAGACCATGATAAAGTTTTTACTACATCTGTTTGGCATAAAGAACTTAAATTGGCAACAGGGGTGGGGGCAAGCCTTAAAAAGGCAGAGCAAGATTCTGCAAAAAAAGCTTTGGAAAAATTAGGTGTAATGCTTGAAGTATAATATGATGTTTTTTGTAAATAATATTCTTATAAATGTAGTAAGTTTTTTGTTAGTCTAAAAAAGCTGCTGCTAATATAGGAGGTTTAAAGTTCATATGTATCAAGCTAAAAAGAAAAATTATCCGATTCCAGATATAAACTTAGCAAATAGTGTTGTTTCTTCTAACACTTATACCGGTTTGGTTCCATCAATGCCGGGCACAGAAGAAGAAGCAGAAGCTTATGAAAGTCTTTATAACTCACAAACTAATAGAATATAGTCTAAAATTATCTTTTCACACGTTTATAAACTTTCATTTTATATAGCGTGTGCAAATTATAATTTTTTAAAAGCCCATTGGGCTTTTTTTATAGAAAATAAAAATAGGGAGCAGCAATAAATATGATAGAACGCTATAGCACAGAGGAAATGAGCCTAATTTGGTCTGAAAATTCAAAGTTTAAATCTTGGCTAAAAGTTGAACTTTATTCATTAGAAGCTTATGAAAAATTAGGCATCGTTTCAAAAGAAGATTTGGAATACATACAAAAAAATGCAAGTTTTAACATAGATAGAATAAACGAATTAGAAAGAGAAACAAGGCATGATGTGGTTGCGTTTACAAGAGCAGTAGAAGAAAAGTTAGGCAAAGTAGGAAAATGGATACACTATGGTTTAACTAGTACAGACGTTGTAGATACGGCTCAAGCGTATAGGTTGAAAAAAGCAAACAAGGTAATATTAAAATCTCTAAAAGAATTAGAACAAACTTTGTACAATAAAGCTATAGAGCATAAATATACACTAACTATTGGGCGTACACATGGAATTCATGCAGAGCCAACTAGCTTTGGTTTAAAATTTGCACTATATGTTACAGAGCTTCGCAGAAATATAAAACGCTTTAAAGAAGCTTCTAAAATTATTGAAGTTGGAAAGATCTCTGGTGCTGTTGGCAATTTTGCTAACACTCCAATATTTATAGAAGAATATGTTTGCGAAAAGCTTGGCATAGGTATCGAACCCATATCAACCCAAGTAGTTCAAAGAGATAGGCACGCCGATTATATAGCTACACTTGCTCTTATTGGCTCTTCTCTTGAAAAAATAGCTGTGGAGTTTAGACATTTGCAACGCACAGAATTAGATGAAGTTTCAGAGGGATTTAGAGCAGGGCAAACAGGTTCTTCTGCTATGCCACATAAAAGAAACCCTATAGGTTCTGAAAATATAACTGGGCTTTCAAGAATTTTGCGAGGCTATATGGTAACAGCTTATGAAAATATACCTCTTTGGCATGAAAGAGATATAAGCCACTCTTCGGCTGAAAGAATAATCTTGCCAGATTCAACAAATTTGCTCCATTATATTATAAAGCGTATGAACGATATTGTTAAAAATCTAGTAGTAAATAAAGAGCAAATGCTTAAAAATATCGATAAGACTAACGGCTTAATATATTCCCAAAGAGTTCTTCATGCTTTAATTGATAGCGGCATGAATAGGGAAGAAGCTTATAAAATTGTGCAGCCTTTTGCTATGCGAGCTTATGAAAATGGTGAAAGTTATTATGTTTTATTGCTTGAAAATAAAATTTTACCCGAAGTAGAGTTAAAAAAATGTTTCGATAATGATTATTACTTAAAAAATATAGATGAACTTTTTGAAAGAATGGCTAGACCAAAAGATTATTAAAGAGGGAGTAGTTGTGATATAAATTTTTTATCAACATAATTTATATACACTTGTTTAAAAATGATATTTGAATATACAGAAGAAGATTTGAACAATTTGAGAAAAAAAGATAAAAAATTATGTGCCTTAATAGATAGCATAGGCAAAATAGAAAGGTCTGTTAACCCAAATATTTTTGAAGAGTTAGTTAAAAGTGTAGTTGCTCAGCAAGTTAGCACGAAAGCCGCTGAGACAGTTTTTAATAGATTATGTAATTTATCAGAAATAACACAAGCAGGGCTTAGAAAATTAACAGTGGAAGAAATACGGTCTTGTGGTATGAATGAAGCAAAATCAAACTATATAAAAAATATAGCACAAGCAAATATTGATTTTGAAAGTTTAAAGCAAAACGAAGATGATGAGATAATAAGTGAGCTAACACAAATTAAAGGTGTGGGCATTTGGACTGTTGAAATGCTCCTCATTTTTTCTTTAGGTAGAAAAGATATTTTAAGCTATGGTGATTTAATAATAAAAAAAGGCATTTGCAAGCTTTATGGGCATAAAGAGCTTAAAAAAGAAAGATTTTTAAAATATAAAAAACGCTATAGCCCTTATGGCTCCATAGCTTCACTATATTTATGGGAATTTATGAGCGGAAAAAATTTTTGATATTTCACAAAAAAATTACTTGATTGTTTCTTAAGAAACTTATGCTCCACTCACAGGTGGTTAAAAAAACTAACGACCAATTAATAAAAACAGCCGATTATATAAAAATAATCGGCTGTTTTTATTATCGTTTCTTAAACTCTCTTTGGTCGTTTTAGTTTTGCCTAAGATAGCTCAAAGAACGGTCTATCTTTAACACACTATTATAAAAATTAAAAACTTGGCAGTTTTTAGAGATGCTAAATTATAACACAAATCTTTGCAACAATCCAAAAACTAATATAAATATCATAACTATGGGCACAACGTAAGTTAAGTAAAAACTTACAGATTTAGCAGCAGGCACTTCCCACCCCTCTGAGCCCGTGTTCACTTCTTTTAAGAAATTTTTAAACCCAAAGCCTCTCTTTTGCGTTATAAATAAAACGTATATTAAAGCACCTATAGGCATTATAAGCTCCATTACTAAAAATGTGAAGAAAGACCCTAAGTGTGGAAACCCTGGCACTGTTATACTGCTCCAAATGTTTCTCCCTAAAGCACCCGGTATAATTAATATAGAAAGGATTACTCCATTTAATAATACCGATTTTTTTCGGCTTAATCCAAATTTGTCCATACCTATTGCAATAATATTTTCAACTATTGCAACTGCTGTTGAAAATGAAACGAATAAAAGCCCAGTATAAAATAATATTGCCCATAAATTACTAGCCGGCATATGATAAAATAAATTAGGCATTACTACAAATAGTAAACCCTCCCCTTGGGTTGGTGCAATTCCAAAGCTCATCGCTGCCGGGAATATCATTATTAAACACACTAAAGCTACAAAAATATCTATTATAGCAACTGAAAAGCCATCTTTAAAGAGTCTCTTATCTTTAGAAACATATGAGCCGAAAACAGCCATAGAACCCATTCCAACAGAAACGCTAAACACAGCTTGCCCTAGAGACATATGAAGCAAACGAAGCGGCCCATGTTCCACAAAGTTTTCAACGCTAGGAATAAATAAAAATCTTAACCCCTCCATAGCACCTGGCAGCGTTAAACCTCTACCAATCAAAATGAAAACTAAAATGAAGAAAATTAACATCATATATTTTGATACTTTTTCAACACCATTTTTAAGCCCTAGTAAACAAGCCCCTATAGTTCCTACTATTATTGCTAATGTAGTAAAATATGTTATCGCTGGGTTTCTCGTTATCGCGGCGAAAGCTGCTTGTGAATCGGCGGCATTGTTGCTCATTACTAAATTGCCAGTTATAGCTTGAATGAAATACCAAAGAGCAAAACCACATATTACCGCATAAAACATCATAAGAATATAATTGCCGGCTATCATTAAATAGCTTGCCCAGTGCCATTTTGTGCCCTTTGGCTGCAAAGCTTGAAAATGCCCCGCTACCGATTTTCCACTAGCCCTGCCCACTGTATATTCAGCTAGCAAAACTGGCAATGCAAAAGCAAGTATAAATGCAATTACTAAGAAAATATAAATAGCACCGCCATATGTACCTGCTCTATAGGGCATTAGCCATATATTGCCTAGCCCAACAGCACAGCTCACAGATACTATTATAAAAGATAGCCTAGAGCTGAAATTTTCCCTTTTTTCCATTTGAACACCTCCAAATAAAATTTTTGTTATATTTATCATAACCGATTTTTTAGAAAATGTCAATAAAAATTTTTCAAAAAAGTTCATGTTTTTTATTTTTTCGCCTTGACAATGCCGCTTGTTTTGTGTATAATGTACATAATAGATTAAAAACAAATTAAATAAATTAGAAGAGGTGTCAATATGTTCAAAAACTTGGAAAAAAATTCGATATTTAAAAAGTTAGGCGAGCATAGCCATGAAGAAATACATTTTAGAAATTGTGAAGAAACTGGCTTAAAAGCAATCATTGCAATTCATAGCACAGCCTTAGGTCCAACTACTGGCGGCACTCGTGTTTGGAATTATGAAAATGAAGAAGAAGCTTTATACGATGTTTTAAGGCTTTCCCGCGGTATGAGCTATAAAAATGCAGTTTCTGGTGTTTTAATGGGTGGTGCTAAAGCTGTTATCATTTGGGACACTGCAAAGCCTAAAACTCGTGAATTAATGCTTGCCTATGGTAAATTTGTAGATAGTTTGGGCGGAAAATTTACTACAGGTGAAGATGTAAATATGAGCGTTTCAGACGTTCAAATAATGGCTGAAGTAACTTCACACATAGCAGGCATCCCTGGAGAGGGCAGAGGGGGAGACCCATCGCCATACACAGCCCGCGGCGTGTTTAGAGGGCTTCAAGCAGGTGCTATGGAAGCCTTTGGTGATAAAAGCTTTAAAGGAAAGACAGTTGCAGTTCAAGGGCTCGGCAAAGTAGGCTATGATTTATGCAAATGGCTCCATGAAGATGGGGCAAAATTAATAGTAACGGACATTAATAAAGAAGCTATAGAGCGTGCTAAAAAAGAATTTGGTGCGGTGGCAGTAGAGCCTAGCGAGATTATAAATGTAGAATGTGATGTTTTCGCCCCTTGTGCTATGGGTGCTGTAATTTCCGAGGAAATAGCAAACAAAATAAAATGTAAGCTTATCGGTGGCTCTGCAAATAATGTGTTAGTGGACCCGGCAGCTGGTGAAGCACTTCATAAAAAAGGTATTCTTTACTTGCCAGATTACGTTATAAATGCGGGTGGTGTTATATCGGTCTATTTAGAAATTAAAAGGGAACATACGCACGAAAAAGCAAACGAAAAAATGGACGGCATTTATGATAACGTTAAAAACATATTAGATTTTGCAAAAGAAAAAAACATAGCAACTTATAGAGCGGCAGATGAATACGCTCAAAAAATAATATTGGAAGCTAGCCCTAAAAATTCTTGCGGCTTGTAATATTTTGTAAATTTAATTAAACAGCGGGGAGCAATTATAAATGCTTAAAAGTTTTGAAGAATTAAAAAAAAGAGCTTCTAAACTAGGCGAGGCTAAAACTATAGCTATAGCAGAAGCAGATGAACCAGCTATAGAAGCAGTTGAAGAAGCAATTAAAGAGGGTATAAAAGTAAAATATATTTGTGCGGAAACTGCTCAAGAAGCAGTTTCCTTAGTGCGAGAGGGCAAAGCAAATATTCTTATGAAAGGTAAATTGCAAACAGCAGACCTTTTAAAAGCCGTTTTAAATAAAGAAACAGGAATAAGCACCGGGCGGACTATGAGCCATTTAACCGCTCTTTCCCTCCAAACTTATGATAAACTTCTTTTCTTTACAGATGCGGGTATGAACCCATACCCAACTTTAGAGCAAAAAAAAGATATAACCCAAAATGCTATAGCTTTTTTAAAAGATTTAGGCTATAGTGATATAAAAATTGCAGCTCTTGCAGCTGTTGAAACTGTTAATCCTAAAATGCCAGAAACATTTGAAGCCGCAGAGCTTAAATATCATTTTGAAGCTATGGAAAATATATATTTTGAGGGGCCTTTCTCAATGGATTTAGCAATAAGTAAGGAAGCGGCTGAAAAGAAAGGGATTAGTTCAAGAGTTTCAGGCGAAGTAGATATTTTATTAGTTCCTAATATAGCTGTAGGAAATATAACTTGTAAATCACTTATTTATCTAGCAAATGCAACTATGGCAGGTATAGTTCTAGGGGCAAAAGCACCAATTATTCTAGTATCCCGGGGGGCTTCCAGTTCAGAAAAATTAATGAGTATATTACTAGCTTTAAGTTAACGCTTTTTTTGGAAAAAACTTTTCAAAAAACTAAAAATTTGCGGCATTAGCCGCTTATGCTGCCCGCTAGGGCAAACCCACCGCAGTGTGGGAAGAGGGGGAGTTTTATTTATGGAAAAAATCTTAGAAAAAAATTTGGAACAAAAAGCAGAGCAGTTAGTAAAAGAAATAATGCAAGATAAAATATTAATGAGTGGAGACGAAGCACTAGCAAGGGGTGCTTATGAAGCAGGTGTGCTTTTTGCTTCAGCATACCCAGGCACACCTAGCACAGAGATTATGGAAAGCCTAGCTAAATATGATGAAATTCATGCAGAATGGGCACCAAATGAAAAAATAGCATTTGAAGCGGCGGCGGGTGCTTCTATTGGTGGTGTGCGTGCTATGGCTTCTATGAAACACGTTGGTGTAAACTTAGCAGCAGACCCTTTGATGACTTTTGCATATATAGGCGTAAACGGTGGAATGGTTTTAATAAGCTGTGATGAGCCCGGAATGCATTCTTCCCAAAACGAACAAGATAATAGAACATTTGCACATTTTGCAAAAGTGCCTCTTTTTGAACCATCAAATAGCCAAGAATGTTTAGATATGGTTAAGGAAGCATTTGACCATTCAGAAAAATATGATACGCCGGTAATCATAAGAGTTACTACTCGTGTTTGCCATTCAAAAAGCTTAGTGCAAACAGGTGAAAGAATAGAGCCGCCAATTAAAGAATATGTTAAAAATATTCAAAAGACTTTGCCAGTGCCTGTTTTTTCAAGAGGGCGTAGAAAGCTCATAGAAGAACGTTTTAAAGAGCTTGCTGAATATTCAGAAAAAACACACCTTAATTATATAGAGCCTTCAAATACTAAAGTTGGTGTAATAGCAAGTGGTATGTGTATAAACTTTGCTAAAGAAGTCTTTGGCGAAGCGGCATCTTATTTAAAATTAGGCTATACAAACCCACTTCCAGAAAACTTATTAAAAGAATTTTATTCACAAGTAGACAAAGTATACGTAATAGAAGAAAACGACCCTATAATGCAAAATTGGATAGAGCGTCTAGGCTATGAAGTTATAGGAAAACCAACTTTCTTACCATATGGCGAAATGACACCAGATGTTATCCGCCATGCTGTTTATGGCGATAAACTGCCAGTGCAAGAAATAAACGAAGAAATATTAGTGCACCGCCCGCCAAATTTATGTTCTGGCTGCCCGCATAGAGGGTTCTTTTTTGAGCTTTCTAAAAAAGCAAGAAAGCATGATACAGTAATCGCTGGGGATATAGGTTGTTACACGCTAGGCTTCGGCGAGCCATATGCCACTATGGACTATGTAGTATGTATGGGCTCCGCTTTTAGTGCCGCACACGGTACACAAAAAGCGTTTGAAGCCGCTGGGCGTGAAAATACAAAAGTAGTCGGCGTAATGGGAGACTCAACTTTTTTCCATACAGGTATGAATAGCCTTATAGAAGTTCTTTATAACGGAAACGATGTAATTTGTGTAATCTTAGATAACCGCACAACAGGTATGACTGGGCAGCAAGAAAACCCGGGCAGCGGCAGAAACATAAAAATGCAAGACACGCCAGATATAGATATTGAAACGGTAGTTAAATCTCTAGGTGCTAAAAATGTTGCCAGAATTAATCCTAACAACCTTAAAGAAGTGCGTGAAACTTTAGACAAAGCATATGCAACGAACGAGCCATATGTTATTATTACAGACTGGCCTTGTGCTTTAAAGCCTATGGGTGAAAAAGATTATGAAAAATATGGCAAAGATTTATTTAAAAAGCGTTACACAGTAGTAGAAGAAAAATGTATTGGCTGTGAAGCTTGTATTAAAGTTGGCTGCCCTGCAATCGCTATGATTAAAGAGGGTAAAGAGCTCGTTAATAAAAAAGGGCAAGTTGCTACAATAGATGAAACTTGTGTAGGCTGTGATATTTGTGCCCAAGTGTGCCCAACACAAGCTATACAGTTTTCAGCAGAGCTTTCAAAGCTTTTAGACGGAGCTAGTAAACAAAAAAAGCCAGATTTTTTTAATTGATGAGGTGAACATTAATGGATGATACTAAAAACATATTACTAGTAGGCGTTGGCGGGCAAGGCACATTGCTTGCAAGCAAGCTTTTAACTTATGGGCTAATGCAAGCCGGGTATGATGTTAAAATGAGCGAAATACACGGAATGAGCCAAAGAGGAGGCGATGTTTCAGCACATATTCGCTATGGGAAAAAAGTTCATTCCTCTGTAATTGAAAAAGGCTCTGGAGACCTTTTAATATCTTTTGAGCAAATGGAAGCTTATCGTTGGGTGCCTTTTATGCGTGAAGATGGAACAGTTATAGTAAACAACCAAGCTATACACCCTGTGGCTGTGCTTTCTGGAAAGGCAAATTATCATGAAGATATAATAGGCGAATTAAGCAAAAAAATAAATACAAAAGTTTTAGACGCTAGAAAAGAAGCAGAAGATTTAGGCAATCCAAGGGGCACAAATATGGTTTTAGTCGGTGCTGCTGTGAAACTTCTTAATTTACTTAATATTGATTGGAAAAAAGCAATTGCTGCAAATGTAAAACCACAGTTTGTAGAGCCTAATATGAAAACTTTTGAAAGGGGGCTAAGCTTAGTATAATGGAAAAACTATTAATTTTAGCTATTAACCCGGGTTCAACTTCAACTAAAATTGGTCTCTTTCAAAACACAACACCAATTTTAACGAAAACTATAAGGCACGATATAGAAGAGCTGAAAAACTACCCTACAATACCTAGCCAAAAAAATTTTCGTATGAAATTTATTTTACAAGCTTTAAAAGAAGCAAATATAGACCCAGAAACTTTAGACGGTATAGTTGGCATAGGTGGGCTTCTTCCTACTATAGACACAGGTGGTTATTTAATTACTGAAAATTTGAAACGATGGGTAATGGATGAAAAGGGCGGCTCGCACGCTTCAAATTTAGGCTTAATACTTGCAGATGAGCTTTCAGAAGAAGCTGGCTGTGATGCATATATATATGATGCAGTTTCAGCAGGTTATTTGCCAGAAGTTGCAAGTATTACTGGTATGAAAGAAATAAAGCGAAAAAGCCTTTCACACGTTTTAAACTCAAGAGCCCAATCTATTGAATATGCAGAGAAAATAGGAAAAAACTTTTCAGATTTAAATGTAATAATTGCTCATTTAGGCGGTGGAATATCTCTTTCTATTTATGAAAAAGGAACCTTGAAAGATAGCCTAGGTGATGATATAGGCCCTTTTTCGCCAGAGCGGGCAGGGGCAATTCCTATAATGGCTTTCGTAGATAAATTTTATGGCAGTAAAATTTCAAAAGATGATATTAAAAAGAAAATAAGAGGGGGCGGCGGTTTCGTTAGCCACTTAGGCACAAATAATTCTAGCGAAGTAGAAGAAAAAGCTAAATGTGGAAATGAAAAAGCTCAGCTTCTTATAGATGCAATGTGTTATAATGTTGCCAAATCTATTGGCTCTCTTTCTGTAGTAACTAAAGGGGAAGTAGATGTTATAATATTAACTGGCGGCATAGCTAATTCTGAAAATATTACTAGCAAAATTAGCGAGCAAGTTAAATTTATAGCACCTGTGGAAATAATGCCTGGTGAATATGAGTTAGAAGCCTTAGCCCGTGGCTGTTATAGAATTCTTATAGGCGAAGAAGAGTTTGACGAGTGGCGTTAAAAAAGAGGCTAAAAGCCTCTTTTTTAATATAAATTTTTTTCAGTATTTTCACCTAATAAAGCTTGTATAGCAGAGCTTGCTCCTAGCCTATCGCATCCTAGGTTTATAAAAGCTTCAAACTGCTCTTTTGTGCGTATGCCCCCAGAAGCTTTAATTTTCACATTTTCTCCTATTTGCTCTTTAAAAAGATGAATATCTTCTATATTTGCTCCGCTCGTTCCAAACCCTGTTGACGTTTTAATATAATCCGCTTTGCATTCTGTTACAATTTTGCATAGCATAATTTTTTCTTCTTCTGTTAAATAGCAAGTTTCAATTATTACTTTTAAAATTTTGCCTTCAGAAATTTTTCTAATGTGTTTTAACTCTGTTTCTATATGTTCATATTGCTTATTTTTAACATCGGCAAGGTTTATTACGATATCCACCTCATCTGCTCCGTCTGCTATAGCTAGTTCGGTTTCATTAGCTTTTGATTTGCTATACCCTAAAGGGAAGCCTATTACCGTACAAATGCTTAAGCTAGGGAAAGCTTGCTTCATTGCAGAAACATAGTTTGGCGGTATGCAAGCCGAAGCCATATTGTATTTAATAGCTTCTTCACACACTTTCTTCACTTGCTCGGCAGTCGTTACTGGTGATAATATCGTATGGTCTATACGTTTAAAAATTTGTTCGTTTGTCATTTTTATAACTCCTTTTCCCTTAGCGGGTGATATAAGCAGCTTCGCTGTATTTTTAACTTTTTTAACTTTTAATAACTTTAAGGCTAATGATAGTCTTAGTTTAAAGCCTTAGTACTACCCATTTTAGTTGGCTTCGTTAGGAAGTTCAATTTCTAGTAACTCTAAAATTTGGTCTGCATATTCAATTCTTATATTTACCCAATCGCCGCTAAAAAAACGTATATTATTTTCAATAGTTTGAATAGATAAAGTTATTTGATATCTTGGAAGCGGCAATACATTTCTACCGTCTTCAGCGGTTACTACTTCTTGCCTCGTTTGCTTTAATAAACCCTCTCTTGCAGCTTCTATTAAAGGCTCTAGTCTAGTATCATTCATTGTTATATTTTGTGTCTCTTTTATTTCTGTGTTCCACCATCCAAATTCATTTTCAGTTAGCCTTTCTAATTGAACTGTTACTAAGCTTAAGTCAAACACCCCTGTTAAAGTTAGAAAATTTCTTAAAATAACAGTATCATTGCTAAATAAATTTATAAACGGTTCAGTATGTGTAATATCAAAAGGCACATAGTAAGCTCTATGAACAACTTCACCGTTATGCAAGTGATAAATTAATTCAAAGCGTATGCCCCTATTTATTCCAACCATTCTTTGAAGCGGAATAGCTCCATATTCGCTTCTGCTTTCTAATATACTTTCATGAAGAATAGCTGCTAATCTAATTGCATCTTCATCTCTTATTTTTCTTAAAGTTCTAATCTCTTCATCCCAAAACCAATTCCTATCAACCTCTATTGCATACACTTCATTAATATCTGGTATTCTATTTATATACCCAGCCATAAAGATGTGTAAAAAATTAAATACACCATAAAGCACAACTATTATAATAGCATTTGGTATTAAAAGCTTTAGACGATGTTTAATTTGTAAGCTTTTTTCTAATATCATTTGCCCTATTATGAAAAATATTAAAAATCCTAAGATAAGTCCAATATAAATTCCTATTATGCTTTCAAGCAAAGCTGTTAAAAATGCAGCCGATATTACAGCACCGAAAAAGCTAAATAGAAAAGTACAAATATTTTCTATCCACTTAAAAGTCATTCCTGTTCCAACTTGCTCTAATCTTCTTTTTTGCGTCGCTAAGTAGCCTAAGATTATGAAAATAAAAGTTAAAATTATATAAGCTATTATGAAAGGCGATATTGCTAAATCTCCTCTTATTATTGTCCATAAGAGTGCAGGGTTAGAGAATACAGCGGATATAAATTGGTTATCATCAAAGCCTGGGTGCCCAAATATATATAAATAGCTTATTATATATATGAAAGAAGTAGCCGCAAAAGTAAACCCCATAAGTGCTATTGAAAATAATATGCCAACTAATCTGTTAGCTGAAAGGCTCATCGCTAAAGTAAACATTGCATAATAAAATATAAAGCCTAGCAAAGTTCTAAGGAAAAATAAAAATGTGCCACTAAAATCGTGCGTAAAATCTTGAATTGCAGATTCCCAAGAAAGGTGAACTTCAATGCTATAATTAAAAGGTATTAGTAGGGCAACGCTTACTATTAAAACGAGAGCTGTTATAAAAATTAACCCAGTTGCTAAGTTAGTTAAAAAAAGCTCGGCTTTTTTAATCGGTAAACTATAAAAATTAATAGCAACTTTTTTATCAAAATGAAAAGGGTGTAAAAAAATTGCAAGTATAAGCGGCATTGTTACCATTGAAGATACTATAAATATATTTTGGTGATGAATTATATGGTATACTTGCCATGCAGTTGAATAATAGTCTCTCGTTGTATGAAGCGGTAATATTGCAAAAGCTATAATCATTATTAAAAAGTAGATAGGTATCGCTAAGAGGCGTTTTATATTTTCTATTAATATCGCTTTATTTATCATTTTTTTCTACCCCTCTATTTTTATAATCATTTTCATAAACTTTTACAAAAATCTCGTCTAATGAAAGGGGTTCGCTTTCCCCGCTTATTTTTTGTCTTATCTCGTCTAATTCGCCCTCAATTAATGTTTTTCCTTTTTTCATTATACCTACTGTATCACAGATGCCGTCCATTTCTTTTAAGTTATGCGAAGATATAACAGTTGTGAGCCCTCTATCGGCTACATCTTCAATGATATATTCCATTATCACTTTTTTAACTATAGGGTCTAACCCGTCTATAGGCTCATCTAAAATTAAAACTTCTGGCATTGTGCTCATTATTAAGGCAAAAGCTGCTTGTTTTTGCATACCTTTTGAAAATCCTTTCAGCCGCTTCTTTTCATTTAGCTGTAATCTTTCAATTAAATCTTTGTATCGGTCTTCGTTCCAATTTTTATACATATTTTTGTAAAATGCTTTTGTGTTTTTCAAATTATAATTTGTGAAAAAGAAGAGCTCATCTGGGATATAGCCTAGTGTTTCTTTCATTTTTTTATTATCATATGAATTTTCACCATTTACTTGGCACTCGCCAAAATCTTGCTTATAAAGCCCTGTTATATGGTTTAGGGCAGTAGTCTTTCCAGAGCCATTTATACCGACTAATCCGTATATAGAGCCTTTTTTTACATTTAAATTTAACCCATCTAAGGCTTTTTGCCCATCAAAAGTTTTCGTTAAATTTTTAATTTGTATCATTATAAATTTTCCCCACCCTTTGTTTTTTTATTATTTTGCCATTAAGCTTTCTCGCCAAGGAAAGACATTTCTTCTAAAATTTCTTTCAACTTATTGTAAATATCCTCCTTTTTCTCGCCAAGGAAAGACATTTCTTCTAAAATTTCTTTCAACTTATTGTAAAGCTCTTCTATTTTGTGGCTGTCTCTTCTTTCTAGTTTTTTTATGAAACTGCCTTGCCCTAAAACTGTATAAAAATAGCCGCCAGTTTCTAGTTCTTTATAAGCTTTTTGAACTGTGTTTGGGTTAATGGCAAGTGTCTTTGCCATTTCACGAACACTTGGTATTTTCTCATCTTCTTTTAAATCGCCTTGAATTATAAGCCTTTTAAATCCGTCTATAACTTGGCTATAAATAGGCGTTCGGCTTTTTAAATCTATTTGAAACATTTTACCTCCTATAAAGATTATTTTATTACTTACTACCAAATTTATATAAGTCTGGTAGTATAATGATTTTCAAAACACTGTATAGAGTGTATTATATATCATAATACTTTGGTTGTCAAGTGGAAAATTTATTCATAAAGAGCAATTAAAAAATACACCCCCAGAGGGTGTATTTTTTAATTGCTCTTTTATAAACTAAGAATTGGGTGTTCTTAATGTTTACAAGAATTGTAATTTCGCAATATCTAAAAGTTTAAATGGAATTCATCTGGATTAGTGCTTGGTCTTTTATTTGTAGTTAGTCCATCAATCTTTGCTATTTCATCTTTTGTTAAGCTAAAATCAAACACGTTGAAATTTTCTTTAATTCTTGCAGGCGTTGCCGATTTAGGAAGCACTATAACTTTATTTTCTATGTTCCATCTTATTATTATTTGAGCTGGGCTTTTTCCGTATTTTTTCGCTAGTTCATTTATAGTGCTATCTTCTAATACGTTTGATTTTTTATTTCCATCTGCCCCTGGGTTTCCTCCAAGCGGGCTCCAT
>WRFW01000212.1 GCA_009787435.1 Defluviitaleaceae bacterium | reverse complement strand
CAGATAAACCAGTAACTAAAAAACCTGCTGAAACTCGTATGGGTAGTGGTAAAGGTTCGCCTGAATATTGGGTAGCTGTTGTTAAACCAGGGCGTGTTATGTTTGAACTTGCAGGCGTTCCTGAAGAAGTAGCAAGGGAAGCTTTAAGGCTTGCTTCACACAAACTGCCAGTTAAATGTAAAATCTTATCAAGAGAAGAGTCAGACAAAGCGAAAGCAGCAGCACTTTCAGCAGGCATGGAAGGAGCTAACTAATGAAAAGTACAACTTTTGTTAAAGAATTAAACGCTAAAGATGTAAGTGATTTGCAAGCAGAGCTAGTAACGGCTAAAAAAGAGCTTTTTAACTTGCGTTTCCAAAATGCTACTAATCAATTAAATAACACTGCTAGAATATCGGAAGTTAAGAAAAATATTGCCCGCATACAGACGGTAATAGCACAAAAAAACAAACTAGGATAGGAGCGACATATGCAAAGAAACAACCGTAAAACAAGGGTTGGATATGTAACTAGCGATAAAATGGATAAAACCATTGTTGTTGCAGTCGTTAATAACGTTCGCCACCCACTTTACAAAAAAATAATAAAAAGAACTTATAAGCTGAAAGCACACGATGAAAAAAACGAGTGCGGCATAGGCGACCGTGTAAGAGTTATGGAAACAAGGCCTTTATCAAAAGATAAAAGATGGAGACTTGTTGAAGTTATGGAAAAAGCGAAGTAATATTAACAAATAGAATGGAGGAAAATCCAAAATGGTACAACAAGAGTCTAGGCTTAATGCTGCAGACAATTCCGGTGCTAAAGAGCTTCTAGTTATTAGAGTTCTTGGCGGCTCTGTGAGACGCTACGGAAACGTAGGCGATGTAGTAGTTGCAACGGTTAAAGATGCTACACCAGGGGGCGTTGTTAAAAAAGGTGAAGTAGTTAAAGCTGTTATAGTTCGCACAGTTAAAGGTGTTAAACGCAAAGATGGCAGCTTCATTCGATTTGATGATAATGCTGCAGTAATAATAAAAGAAGATAAAAATCCGAGGGGAACTCGTATTTTCGGCCCTGTAGCAAGAGAATTGAGAGAAAAACAATATATGAAAATTCTTTCACTTGCTCCAGAAGTTCTATAGGGGGTAATATGAAACTTAAAGTAAACGACAATGTTGTAGTTATAGCTGGTAAGCTTGCAAAAGAAAAAAAGCAAGGTAAAATTCTTAAAATAGACCGTGCTAAAAATAAAATAATCGTTGAAGGTGTAAACGTTATCACTAAACACCAAAAACAAGCAGGCCCAAATAAGCCGGCTGGCATTATTAAAACAGAAGCACCTATAGATGCTTCAAATGTTATGTATTTGCATAAAGGAAAGCCTACTAGGCTAGGTTACCAAGTTACAGAGCAGAACGGTAAAAAAGTTAAAAAGCGTGTGGCAAAAACTACAGGCGAGCTTATAGACTAGGAGAAGACTTAAATGAACAGACTTTTAGAGTTTTACAACAATGAAGTTGTAGAGGCGATGATGAAAAAGTTTTCGTATAAAAATAAACTTGAAGTGCCTAAAATAGATAAAATTGTTATAAACATGGGTTTAGGCGAAGCGAAAGATAATGCCAAAGTTATAGAAAGTGCAACGAAAGAATTAGGAATAATTGCAGGGCAAAAGCCAGTAGTTACTAGAGCCAAAAAATCTGTTGCAGCTTTTAAAATTCGTGAGGGAATGCCTATCGGCTGCAAAGTTACTTTGCGTGCAGATAAAATGTATTCATTTGCAGATAGATTAATAAGCGTTGCTTTGCCGCGTGTGCGAGACTTTAGAGGAATATCAGCAGAAAGTTTTGATGGGCGTGGAAATTATACATTAGGTATTAAAGAGCAGCTTATTTTCCCAGAAATAAAGTATGACCAAATAGATAAAATCCGTGGGATGGACGTTGTATTCGTTACTACTGCAAAAACAGATGAAGAAGCAAGAGAGCTTCTATCACTATTTGGAATGCCGTTTATTAAATAAATTTTATTGCTAATATAAGATAGACGCATTTGTATAGTTAGTAAAAAATATAGACAAGATGCGTTTCTAAAAAACAGGAGGAACTATGGCTAAAAAAGCAATGAAAGTTAAGCAGCAAAGAAAGCCTAAATACGCAGTCCGTGCTTATACGAGATGTGAAATTTGCGGAAGACCACATTCAGTTTTGCGTAAATTTAGTATTTGCCGTATTTGCTTTAGAGGCTTAGCTTATAAAGGGCAAATACCAGGTGTTAAAAAAGCAAGCTGGTAGAGTGTAGGAGGAGTTTGTTATGACAAATCTTGAGCTCAAAAGTTTAATTGATTCTTATTTAGAGATTATAAGAGATGATGAAAAGACTGACAAAAAAAAGCTGGAAGTTTTGGAAAGACTTTTTGAAAAAATAGTGCAAAGTTAATTAGGAGGATTCAAGCAATGGCAATGTCAGACCCGATTGCAGATATGCTAACTAGAATAAGAAACGCAAACACAGCGAAACACAAAACTGTAGATGTTCCTTCTTCAAAAGTGAAGCTGCAAATAGCAGATATACTTCTTAGAGAAGGGTATATTAATAGCTATGAAATGTTAGAAGATGGCGTTAAAAAAACTATGCGTATAAAACTAAAATATGGCGAAAGAAACGAAAGAACATTAGCAGGTTTAAAGCGTATTTCAAAGCCTGGGCTTAGAGTTTATGCAAATAGTGATAAACTTCCAAGAGTTTTAAATGGGCTTGGGATAGCTATCGTTTCTACAAACAAAGGTATTATAACAGATAAAGAAGCACGAAAAAATAAAGTTGGTGGCGAAGTGCTCGCCTTTATATGGTAAGGGGGTAACGATGTCTCGAATAGGTAAAAAACCTATAGCGATACCAGCAGGTGTAACTGTAGATCTAGCCCAAGGCAATCTTATTACAGTTAAAGGCCCTAAAGGAGAGCTTAATAGGCAATTAGTTTCGGAAATGGAAATTAAAGTTGAGGGTGCTGAAGTAACAGTTTCAAGACCAAACGACTTAAAGAGAAATAGAAGTTTTCACGGTTTAACGAGAACTTTAATATACAACATGGTTTACGGTGTAACAGAGGGTTACTCAGTAGACCTTGAAATAAATGGTGTCGGTTATAGAGCCGCTAAAGAAGGCAAAAAGCTTAATCTAACTCTAGGCTTTTCACACCCAGTTATTATGGAAGACCCAGAGGGAATTACTACAGAAGTTGAGGGCAATAACAAAATAACAGTAAAAGGGATAGACAAAGAAAAGGTTGGGCAATATGCAGCCGTTATAAGAGAAAAGAGACCGCCAGAGCCTTATAAAGGCAAAGGTATTAAATACGCTAATGAAACTATTAGGCGTAAAGCTGGTAAGTCTGGTAAGAAATAATTGATTGGTTTTTTGGCAGTTTAAACTTTTTAAAACTGTTTCTAAAAAATCATTGATTGAAAATAGAACTATAGGAGATTTGTTAATGATTATTAAACCATCGCGTCAAAAAGCTAGGCTCAAGAGACATTACCGTTTAAGAAAGAATATCTCAGGAACGCCTAACAGACCAAGACTAAATGTGTTTCGCTCAAATAAACATATTTATGCTCAAATAATAGATGATATAAACGGCAAAACAATCGTTTCAGCTTCAACAGTTGAAAAAGATTTTGAAAAAAAGCCGGGCAAAGAAGCTGCTAAAGCAGTTGGCTTAGCAGTTGGCAAAAGAGCTTTGCAGCAAGGCTTAAGCGAAGTTGTTTTCGATAGAGGCGGTTACTTATACCATGGCCGTGTTAAAGAACTCGCTGAGGGTGCTCGCGAAGCGGGCTTAAAATTCTAATTCTAAAGGAGAGAGTAAATTTTGAAAAAAATAGACGCAAATGCCTTGGAATTAAAAGACAAGGTTGTAACTATAAACCGTGTTACTAAAGTTGTTAAAGGTGGTAGAACTTTTCGTTTCGCAGCTTTAGTAGTAGTCGGCGATGAAGCTGGCCACGTTGGCGTTGGTCTTGGGAAAGCTTCTGAAGTGCCAGAAGCTATAAGAAAAGGCAAAGAAGACGCTAAGAAAAATATGATATATATAGACTTAAATGAAAATGCGAGCTTATACCACCAAATAAATGCAAAATTTGGTGCTAGCAAAGTTTTATTAAAACCTGCTGCAGAGGGTACAGGAATTATTGCCGGTGGGCCTGTGCGTATAGTTATGGAGCTTGCAGGCATTCGTAACATTCGTACTAAGTCTCTAGGCTCTAACAATAAAAGAAATGTTGTTAATGCTACTATCGAAGGTCTAAAAACTATGAAAACGCCTAGCGAAGTTGCAAGGCTTCGTGGTAAAAGCATAGAAGAGCTATAGAGGAGGTTATAAAATATGGAACAAATTAAAATAACGCTAGTTAAATCTACTATAGGTTCTAAGCCAAAGCATAAAAAAATTGTGCAAGCTCTAGGCCTTAGAAAGCTAAATAGCTCAGTAATTCAAAAAGATAATCCCGCAACCCGTGGAATGATTAAAAAGGTAGTTCACTTAGTAAAAGTTGAACAAGCTTCATAGAAGAGGGAGGTAGTTAAGTGTTAGAATTAAGCAATTTAAAACCGGCTCCAGGCTCAAATAAGAAAAAATTTAGAGTTGGGCGTGGGCACGGTTCTGGAAGCGGCAAAACTTCTGGTAAAGGGCACAAAGGGCAAAACGCTAGAAGCGGCGGCGGTGTTCGCCGTGGTTTTGAAGGTGGGCAAATGCCTTTATATAGAAGACTCCCAAAAAGAGGTTTCACAAATAGAAACACAAAAGATATAGTAGCTATAAACTTAAGCCATTTAAATGTTTTTGAAGATGGGCAAATTGTTGATGTTGCAGCTTTAAAATCTAAAGGGCTTCTTTCAAACCCAAGAGATGGCGTGAAAATTTTAGGCAATGGTGAACTATCTAAAAAGCTTACTATTAAAGTTGATTATTTTAGTAAAACTGCTATAGAAAAAATTAATGCAGCAGGTGGGCAAGCAGAGATTGTTAAACTTGCCAAAAAATTAAAAATCGCTAAAGGTGGCGTTGAAGGCGAAGCAGAGGTGGTATAGTGAAGGAAGTTTTCAGAGTATTTTCTGATGCATGGAAAGTAGATGACCTTCGTAAAAAAATACTATACGTTATGATGATACTTTTCGTGTACCGTATAGGTGCTAACATTCCTATGCCTGGTATAGATTTATCTATGTGGCAATTTCACCGCTCTGGCTTTGGCGGCGGCGATGGTGGTTTATTTGGAAACACTCTTTTCGCAACTATAGCAGGTGGTGGCTTCGGTACTATATTTGCTATGGGAATCGGGCCTTATATTACCGCTTCTATTATAATGCAGCTTCTTAGTGTAGCAATACCAAGGCTTGAACAAATGAAAAAAGAGGGCGAAGAAGGCAAGCGTAAAATTAATCAAATTACTAAAATTATAGCCGTTGTTATGGCTGTGCTTCAAGGAACAGGGTTAGTTTTCAGCTTTAATCAAATGGGCTTGTTCGTTTATCCAACTTTCACAACTTATTTAATCGCTATGGTCTCATTAGTAACCGGTACTATAATGGTTATGTGGCTAGGTGAGCTTATAACTGAAAAAGGAATTGGAAACGGTACTTCTTTTATGATTTTTTCAAACATTTTAAGTGTGCTTCCGGGTGCGATATTTGGGCTTTGGAACATGGCACAGTTTGGAATCACAAATGAAGATGGTTCATGGCTTCAAGTTGTAATTATAGTTCTTCTTGCAATTCTTTTCTTCATATTAATTTGTATGGCTATATTAATTCAAGAGGGCGAGCGGAGAATTCCAGTTCAAAACTCTAAGAAAACAGCAGGCACAACTACCCATGCAGGCTCTAATAGCAGCTTTATACCTATTAAAGTAAATATTGCTGGTGTTATGGCTATAATTTTTTCTTTAAGTATTTTGCAATTCCCAGCTATGATATTAAGTATAACGCCCGATAATACTACATTGCAAACTATAGTTAGCTGGCTAGAGCTTACAAGCCCGCTCGGTGCAATTTTATATATGGGATTAATAATAGCTTTCACATTTTTTTACACCTCTTTTGCAGTGAACCCTAGGGAAATGGCAGAAAATTTAAAGAAAAATGGTGGCTTTATTCCTGGTATTCGCCCAGGTGCACCAACTAGTGAATATATAGAAAGAACTATTCACAGAATTTCTTGGATAGGTGCTATTTCATATGTGTTACTTGCTATGATTCCTGTTGCTTTTGAAGTTATAATTGGCTTTGTGCCGGGTGTGCTTCCGATTACAGTTGGTTTCGGTGGTACTACTCTTCTAATTGTTACAGGTGTTGCTCTTGAACTCGTTAAGAAATTACAATCAAATATGCTTACACGCCATTATAAAGGTTTCTTGGAATAGATGATTTTTAGAACTCTAAAATAAAGGCTTCTATCATCTATATATGCCATTGTTAAAGGTTTCTATGAAAATCTTTAAGAGAGGGGGAAACACTTTTGAAATTAATAATAATGGGGCCTATAGGTTCGGGTAAAGGAACTCAAGCAAAAATTTTAGCAGAAAAATTTGGGTTGAAGCATTTATCAACAGGTGATATTATGCGAAAACACATTAAAGATGAAACTGAAATAGGTAAAAAAATAAAATCCGTTTTAGATAGCGGTGGCTATGTAGATGACACTTTAACCACAGAACTTTTAAAACAGAGCTTAACAAATAAATTTATTTTAGATGGCTACCCTCGCACGATACCGCAAGTATCATTATTAGCAGAGCTAACCTCTATAGATAAAGTAATATTTTTAGAAGCAGATGAAAAAGAAGTAATAGAGCGTATATCTTCAAGGCTAAGCTGCCTAGAATGCGGTAAAATGTATAACACTAAAGATAACGTTAGCACTTGTGTTTGTGGAAACAATTTAGTGCAGCGTGAAGATGATAAAAAAGAAACGATAGAAAAACGCTTAGCTATTTTCAAAAAAGAAACGCTTCCTATTGCAAAAATTTATGAAGAAAAAGGTCTCTTAGTGAAAGTTAGCGGTGTAGGTGAAATATATGAAATAACCGAAAGGCTAATAGGCGTTTTAAATGATATATCTTAAAAATACCCAGCAGCTTTTAGTTATGAAAAAGGCTGGTTCTATCGTTGCTCGCTGCTTAGAAATGCTAGAAAGGCATATAAAACCTGGTGTTAGCACAGCAGAGCTTAATAAAATGGCTCATGAATTTATTTTAAGCCACAATGCAACACCCTCTTTCCTAAATTATAAAGGCTTTCCTGCTTCTATAAACACTTCTATTAATGAAGAAATAGTTCATGGCATACCAGATTCCCGTAGGCTTATGAGCGGTGATATTATCGGAATAGATATTGGTGTATTCTTTAGCGGCTACCATGGCGATGCCGCCCGCACTTTTGGTGTTGGCACAATATCTGAAGAAGATGAAAGATTATTAGAGGTTACTAAAAAGTCTTTTTTTGAAGGTATTAAATACGCTAGAAAAGGCAACCGTTTAAATCAAATTTGCAAAACTATAGGCACATATATTGAAGATAATGGCTTTGGAGTAATTGAAGAATTTGTTGGCCATGGCATAGGGCGTGATATTCATGAAATGCCTAATATACCAAATCATGATATGGGTAAAAAAGGTCCCAAAATTGATAAAGGTATGACTTTTGCAATAGAGCCAATGGTTAGTGTCGGTTCTCCTGAAAGCTATATAGTTGAAGACGGGTGGACAGCCATAACACTAGATGGCAAAAATTCAGCTCACTATGAAAATACTATAGCCATTACAGACGGTGAACCCGAAATACTAACACTCTATTAGTTGATAATTCTGAAAATAATTAGAAAGGTATCAAGCCGCGGAAAAAATTTTCATTAATCTTTTGTGCTTTTACGCGAGCATATAAATATATGAAAGATATACAAATAGGGCAAATAGTCTTTTCAAAACAAGGTAGAGATAAAGGGAAAGCTTTCATTGTAACATCTATAGAAGAAAACTTTGTTTTCTTAGTAGATGGCAAGCTTAGAAAAATCATAAATCCTAAGAAAAAAAAACTAATGCACATTCAACGCACAAACTACATCGATAGTGGCATGAAAGAAAAAATTTTAGCAGAAAATTATTTAGATAGTGATTTTAAAACCGCCATTAAAAACTTTTTAAGCGATTAATGCAAAAATTTTAAATTAGCTTGCAAAATAAATTGGCTGCAATTTTAAAAAATTTTTTGATAACCTTGGAGGGTTAAGAAAATATGGCCAAAAGCGACATGATAGAAGTCGAAGGCATAATTACAGAAAAACTGCCTGGTGCTGTTTTTAATGTAGAGCTTGAAGGTGGGCACAAAATAGTGGCACACCTTTCAGGAAAGCTTCGTATGAACTTTATCCGAATTACTCCTGGTGATAAGGTTACTATAGCTATGTCTCCATATGACCTTACAAAGGGTCGAATAATTTGGAGAGATAAATAAGGGAGGAACTTAGAAAATGAAAGTTAGACCATCAGTAAAACCGATGTGTGAAAAATGCAAAATAATTCGCAGAAAAGGTATAGTTAGAATTATTTGTGAAAATCCGAAACACAAACAAAGACAAGGTTAAGAAAGTTTATAAAAAGGAGAATTTATGGCAAGAATTGCAGGTGTAGATGTTCCACGTGAAAAACGTGTTGAAATCGGACTTACCTATATATTCGGTATCGGTCGCTCAAGCTCTATTAGAATTTTAAATTCAGCTGGGGTAGATTTAAACACAAGAGTTCGTGATTTAACAGACGATGAAGTTAATAAAATCCGTGAAGAAATCGAAAAAACACAAACTGTTGAAGGTGATTTAAGGCGTGAAGTTGCTCTTAATATTAAAAGGCTTTCAGAAATAGGCTGTTACCGTGGCATACGCCATAGAAAAGGCTTGCCTGTTCGTGGTCAAAAAACGAAAACAAACGCAAGAACTAGAAAAGGTAAGAGAAAAACTATCGCTAATAAGAAGAAATAGGAAGGAGATTTTGATACGTGGCTAAACAACAAGTTAAAAAAACGCAAACGAGAAGGCGTAAAGATAGAAAACAAGTTGACCGTGGTATGGCTCATATCCAGTCTTCTTTTAATAACACTATAGTAACGATAACAGACACAGCAGGAAATGCATTAAGCTGGGCAAGCGGTGGCGATTTAGGCTTTAAAGGCTCAAGAAAATCAACACCTTATGCGGCTCAAATGGCAGCAGATAAAGCAGCAACAGCCGCAAAAGATTATGGCTTAAAAACTGTTTCGGTTTTCGTTAAAGGCCCTGGCAGCGGGCGTGAAGCTGCTATCCGTGCAATTCAAGCGGCAGGCTTAGAAATAACGATGATAACAGACGTTACACCTGTTCCACACAATGGTTGCAGACCGCCGAAACGCCGCCGTGTATAATAAATTTTAAGAAAGGAGACTTTAAATGGCAGTAGATAGAACACCGATACTTAAAAGGTGCCGTGCACTTGGCATAGAGCCAATGGTTTTAGGTATAAATAAAAAATCTAATAGAAACCCACAAAGAGGGAACAGAAAAGTTAGTGAATATGGTCTTCAATTGCGTGAAAAGCAAAAAGCTAAGTTTATTTATGGCGTTTTAGAAAAACAATTCCGTAACTATTTTGTGAAAGCTTCTAAAATGCAAGGTATAAGTGGTGAAAATTTAATGAAGCTTTTAGAAATGCGTCTTGATAATGTAGTATTCCGTTTAGGATTAGCTAGAACTAGAAAAGAAGCGAGACAAATAGTAGGCCATAAATTAGTACACGTTAATGGAAAAAGTGTTAATATACCATCTTACCGTGTAAAAGCTGGTGATGTTATAGAAGTGCGTGCTAAATCTTCAGACTCTGAGCGTTTCAAAGATATAGTAGCCACTACCGAAGCTAGATTAGTGCCAGCTTGGCTAAGCAGCGACCTTGGCAGCCTTAAAGGCTCTGTAACTTCTCTTCCAAGCCGTGAAGAAATAGACGTTCCAGTAAATGAAACGCTAATAGTTGAGTTTTACTCTAAAATGCTATAGTTATCTTAAAAGAAGTCTAAACTAAGATATAGTTTTGTTATGGCAATATTTGAGCGTTACTAAAAAACGGGAGGGTTTATAGGCTATATGTATAAATTTGAAAAACCAGCGATAAAAATTTTAGATAAATCATCAGATGGAAAATATGCACGCTTCGTTATAGAACCATTAGAGGGTGGTTATGGCACTACTCTTGGAAATTCTATGCGTCGCACGCTGCTTTCTTCTTTACCCGGCTTCGCTATAACTAATGTGTTTATAGATGGTGTTGTTCACCAATTTAGCGTTTTAGATAATATTAAAGAAGACGTTATAGAGATAATTTTAAATTTAAAAAATGTTGCAATAAAAGGTGAAATTGACCCTGAAAACCGCTTATCTTCTTATATTGCCGCTATAGATTTTAAAGGCCCTGGTAATGTTACAGCTGCAGATATTGTAATGTCTCCTGAGTTTGAAATTATGAACCCAGATTTGCATATAGCAACAGTTGCTGAGGGTGGCAGTTTTAGGTGTGAACTTATCATTAAATACGGCAGAGGTTACGTTAGTGCGGAAAAAAATAAATTAGAAGAATCCGATAAATTAGCTTATATACCAGTGGACTCTATTTATACACCTGTTAGCCGTGTAAATTTTAGTATTGAAGATACGAGAGTAGCCGGTACAACAGACTATGATAAATTAACATTAGAATTATGGACAAATGCAACGTTAATTCCAGAAAAAGCCGTTAGTTTCGCAGCAAGCGTTTTAACAGAGCATTTAGATATTTTTATGGATTTAACAGGCTCAGTTAAAGTTACAGATATTATGATTGAAAAAGAGGAATCCACGAAAGATAAAGTTATGGATTTAACTATTGAAGAAATGGACCTTTCTGTTCGCTCATATAATTGTCTAAAAAGAGCTGGCATAAACCATGTTCAAGATTTAACGAGCAAAACACAAGATGAGATGTTGAAAATAAGAAACTTAGGCCGCAAATCTTTTGAAGAAGTTATAAATAAAATAAGAGATTTAGGCTTAGCTCTCATGGAAGACCCAGAGGAATAACCATCCATTACTAATAAAGGAGATTAACGCAAATGGCAACTTACAGAAAACTTGGGCGTGCAACTTCTGCTAGAAAAGCTATGCTTAGAAATTTAACTACTAACTTGCTTTATCACGGTAGAATAGTAACGACAGACACAAGAGCCAAAGAAACGAAGCGTATGGCTGAAAAGCTTATTACTCTTGCCGTTAAAGAGCACAAAAACTTTGAAGAAGTTACTGTTAAAGCTAAAGTAGCTAAAAAAGATGAAAATGGCAAAAGAGTTAAAGAAGTTGTAGATGGGAAAAGAATTACAGTTTTTGATGAAGTTGAAAAGACTATTCAAAAAGATAACCCAAGCCGCTTAAATGCACGCAGAAAAATTCTTTCAGTTCTTTACCCTGTTACGGAAGTACCAGTAGACGGGCGTAAAAAACGCCAAAATACTAAAGAAATAGATATGGCTAAAAAATTATTTGATGAAATAGCCCCTAAATACGAGGGTAGAAACGGTGGTTATACTAGAATAGTAAAATTGGGCCCAAGAAAAGGTGATGGGGCGCCACAAGTTTTAATAGAACTTGTTTAATAATATTCTAATTGTGGAAAAACTGTATTTATACTTCTTCAAGAAGCTAGTCAATTTCGGTAATTTACGTAAGTAAACTCCCTCAATTGCTTCTCTTCTTGCCTAAACACAGTTTTTCTCACAATTAAAAATATTATTTACTGCTCCCAACTTTTAAAAAAATTCACAAAAAAGCAGCTGGCACGCATATTAAGCTAGTTGCTTTTTTACGTTGACAAATTCAGAAATTTCATGTATAATTAGGATGGATGATTTTTATATTATGGAGGAACTACTATGAAAAAAAATAAAATTATTATAGTTGGCTTTCTAACAATTGCCGCAGTATTTTCTGCTTTAACAATTTATAATATAGGCGGGGCAGAGCAGTCAACTTTTAATATTAACTTATACCCAAATTCACTTGTAACTGCTTATAATCGTGCATTTTTCTTAGATAAAGCTCTTTTAAATGGCGAAACTTTAATAGCTTCAGAAAATTTTAAAGAATTGCGTTATTTAGAACTAGATTTTTCAGATTTTGTTTTAAACAGAGAATTTTACACATTCCAACCGATAGATGTTTCTTATTTAAACTATCACATTAGCAGAGCTAGAGAGCTTGCAGAAGAATACATAGCAAACCCTTTAACCCCTGAAGATATACCAAGAAGCCCTTTTAATAATAATCGTATAAACCCTTATTATATGCCAATTATAGGACCAACTATGCACCAATCTATTTTTGAGTTTGAAAATGGAGCAACTCTTGAAGAAGTTAAATGGGGTGCAGGCAGCCTTACTGGTGTGCCTATAACAGGCCCTAGACCGAATGCGGGTACTATAAATTATCACGTTATAAGAGCTGTTCAAGAGATGGAAAGAATAGAAACTAATATAGTAGGTACTTATTCAAATGTTCTAAGCCCTATTCATTCTTCGGGTTATCTTCCTTATGAATTTCCAATAGGCTTTAATCCATCTTTGTTTGCTAATGTAGAAACTGGTTTCGGTAGGCCAATGAATAGCCCTATGGTTTCTGCTGGGCTTGTAATTCATGCTCTCCATGGTGTTAATGTTCCTCCTGGGTATCCTCAAATATATATAGAGCTTCCACATGTTACTTCTCAAATATTATTAGAAAGAGTTAATAGAGTTTTGGGATATTTAACCGAGTTTGACCAAGGCGACCCAGAAAATAGACCAACACAAACCCTTAATGAACCGTTTGAAATAATTCTTCCAGTTACTCTCCAAAATGGCATGTGGCTAACACAAGAAGACTTTTATATATCTTCAAATGGCTCTGAAATAAATCTTTTTGAGAGCAGAGCATACAATTTTATTGAATATATAATTAACAATACTATAGCGAGAAGCACCGATATTGAAGTTACTAATTTTGAAATTATAGACAATTATAATGCAGAGCTTCACTTAATTGCTGAACCAATGGCAAAGCTTTTATTCCCATTAATTATAGAAAATACAAGTATAACACAACCAACATCACTTTATATAAATTCTCTTGAAATTACAAACTTAAACACTAGCTTGCCTATTAATTCTACAGTTCAAATAACACAAATTCCAGAAAGGGGAATAGAACAAGAAAGAGAGCCCGAGCAAGAAGAGGATGAAGACCCTATACAAACACCGCCACCATTGCCTCCAACCCCTCCCTCTCACCCAACTACACCAACATATGATGATGAAGAATATATAGAAACTAGCCGCTCACAAACACTTAGAAGAGTTCCAGCTCAGCCAGTTAATTTAATAAGTGGTCGGCTTCCTCTATATGGCGGTAATGTTGATTGGATAGAAACTAGGGCAGCTTTAATTTATGCATACCCAGTTAATTTAAATAATTTAAGTATAACTGAAGGAATATCAATAGATGAGATTAACGAGACTAACGGTTATATACAGCTTTATTTAAGCATACCTGCAAATTTTACAGGGGCAATTAACGTATATAAAAATAATTCAAGTGTTATAGTTGCAAATGCTTCTATGCCAATTATTATAGATACTTTTGCAGGTGGTTTCACAATTAGCGGAGCTTTAAAAGAGGGCTATATGCACATAACCCTAGACAATAATTCATTTATTAGTGCAAGAGGACCATCAGGCACAACGCTAGTAAATGGCTCTATAGTTCTTTTCGTTACTGAAGAACTAGCAGAGCAAAATTTGCATTTTTACGTGAACACACGCCGCTCTAATAATTTTAGTTATATTTTAAGAGTATATGGAAAAGCTGTAACCCAAAACTATAATGGAATTACTACAATACCGCAAGTTTCTATTGGCAGAAATAGAAATAGCATTCAGCTTAACAATCTCTTATTTGATAGAGATAGCTTAATAACTGCACCTTTTTTCCCTGCTAATAGAGAAACTATAATAATAACCCCTTATGGTCGTGTAACTATAGGCGGGGAAGATTTCAACTTTGACCCAGAAGAGTTTGGAAGCCCAAATATAAACTGGAATGGAGTTTCAGTTTTGCCCGCTCGCATGATACTTTCAATCTTAATGAATTCAGACCCAAATGATAATAGTATGTTTATTTGGGACTATGTAAGCACACAATTTTCAGTTGACCCAAAAGGTTATTACTTTGTATTTGAATTAGATAGCCCTATAATGTATGTTGGCGGTGTACCGAGGCAAATTTTAAGCGGAGAGGGGCAAAATTCATTTTTAACAGCCCCTTATATAGATGAAAATGAAAATAGCCGTCTTTTTGTTCCAACTAGAACTATTTCTGAATTATTAGGTTTCACAGTTCATTGGAACGCTACAAATGCTAATGTAACATTAATTCCAACATATTAACTGTTGTGTTGAAAATGTGTTAATACATCAATAAATTGCTTTGCTTCGGTTATTTACCTTAGTAACCTCCCTTATATCTTCACTAGTCCTCTTCTGAGTGTTTTTTTGTTTACACCGTTATAATAAAAAAGAGCCTTTTGGCTCTTTTTTATTATAGTATGCGTATATGAAAAATTTATTTGCAAGTTTAAATTATCATGCTAGCAATGTTTGATTAGCCAACTGCAAGTTCGTCTAAACTTCTAAATTCATACCCTTGCTCTCTAGCTTTTAATATAAATTCTTCTAATATCTCCATATTTGTTTTTGAAGTGTTATGCAGAAGTATTATTGCACCATCATGAAGCCTTGGGAGTAGTTTATCAAATGCATATTGGTGGGTCGGTTGGTTTTCATCGTTCCAATCTACATAAGCTAAGCTCCAAAATATAGTTTTATAACCGAGCTCTTTTGCCCATTTAAGGTTATTTTCATTAAAAGTGCCTTTCGGCGGTCTATAGTATTTGCCCACATTTGGGTAAATAGCTTCTAAGTCGGTTAATTCTTTTGTAAATTGCTCTTTTGAAAGAGTAGTCATATCTTTATGGTGCATTGTGTGGTTTGCGATTATGTGCCCCTCTTGTTCCATTCTACTAATTAAATCAGTTTCAGTTTCAATATAATTTCCAACTAAGAAAAAAGTAGCAGGCACACTTAATTTTTTTAGAGTATTTAAAATACTTTCAGTGTACCCATTTTCATACCCAGCATCAAATGTTAAATATAGATTTTTCCCCTCGCCTATATAGTAAGCATCATACTCGTTTAAATATTCTTGTGTTTTAGAGCCAGTAGGCGGCATACTTGAAAAGCCAAGCCCCCAACTTTGAGCTATAATTAACGTTAGTAATAAAAATTTTTTCATGTACATAGTTTGCCGATAAGTTTTAAATTTATACTTTTTTTCTGGGCAAGATTTGTATAGATAAAATCTTTAAATGCTAGTAAAGCAAATGAGTTTTAGAGTTCCCTTATTCTGCTTTAAATCTTTTTGTATTACTAATATTTTATATACTCATCTCTTTTTGCACCGACTGAAACATAGCGAATAGGCACGGCTATTTTCTCTTGTATATAGTCTATGTAAGATATAGCTTCTTTTGGTAAATCATCTTTTTTTCGTGCCTTAGAAATATCACATTTAAAGCCTGGCAAGTATTCTATAATAGGCTTTGCTTGCTCTAGCTTATACCCCATCGGAAAGTATTCTACTCTTTCCCCATCTATTTCATAAGCTACACACACAGGTATTTTTTCCATATAACTTAAAACATCTAACTTAGTTAGTGTTAAATAAGTTGCCCCTTGCACCATAGTTCCATATTTTGTTGCTACTATATCAAAAGGACCAACACGCCTTGGTCTGCCTGTTGCGGCTCCAAACTCGCCGCCA
>WRFW01000211.1 GCA_009787435.1 Defluviitaleaceae bacterium | reverse complement strand
ACAGTACTCATATTTTCTATAATAATTCCGTTTTTCTTCATATTTGTTTTTGGGGCTATTTTTAAAAATGAATATATAGAAAATGCAACGGCATATATGTTGTCCAATGTCTACTGTATTGTTTGCAAGGCTTGATTTTTCCAAGATGAGCCGTGATAAAAACGTTGTAGTAGAAATGTATAGCTAGAACTTCTAAATTTAAATACCTAAATATCCTCATTATATTTAAATTACTTGCAGCCGAAATTAAAGAACCAAGGCTAGGAACTTAAGGGAGACAATAGCCCAGACAATACGATAGGTATTAAACCAAGTGAACATAGATATTATAAAAATTAGATGGACTACAGTAAAATTATACACTAAAAAAGTAAGTCTAAAAGAAAATACATAAATATTGATAACGCTTAAAACAAGAACTGAAACTGAAAGAAATAAAAAAGAATAAATTATAACAGCTTTGTCTATAATTTTGCCTTTATTTTTAGCTAAGATTAAACCTAAAGGTCTAGAGACTAGATATGTAAGAAGAAGTGAAAGAATTAAAATTCTTTAAGTATTTTGAAATCGCTCAGTAACTAAGTCT
The DNA here is from genome assembly GCA_009787435.1 of Defluviitaleaceae bacterium. GTDB lineage: Bacteria > Bacillota > Clostridia > Lachnospirales > UBA5962 > WRFW01. Next base: position 14,781 of record WRFW01000211.1, on the reverse strand, counting down.
AAAACTAGCATATTATCTCTTATACTAATTCCAAAATTAAAATGCCGCTTATCAAATTTAAGTATTGAACGTACCAAAGTCTATTTAAAACTGTGTATACCATATAAATGTTCGGTGAGGGTTTCCACAAAAACACGAAATTCTTCTGGGTCATCAATAAAATGAGGCAAATCCATTACTAACAAAATATTACCAGGCATTACGTAAAATATGAGGGATACCACAATTGTTACAATAAATAATTGTGGTATTAACATTAAAACTCTTCGAAATATTAATTTAAAAATAAAATAATCACCTAAATTTTTCTTTAAACTCCCTCTGTGTTTCTCTTTGCATATCTTTTTTAGCTATTGATTGGCGTTTATCATGAAGTTTTTTACCTTTAGCGAGAGCAACATCTATTTTAACTAAGCTTCCTTTGAAATAAATTTTAGTGGCGACTATTGTGTAGCCATCTTTTGTAGCTGCACCTATTAATTTATTTATTTCTTTTCTATGAAGCAATAATTTACGATTTCTTAAAGGGTCTTTATTAAATATGTTACCTTTTTCATAAGGTGATATGTGCATCCCTAAAATATAGGCTTCATTATTAATAATCTTAACGAAAGACTCTTTAAGATTGCAACGCCCAACCCTTAAACTTTTAACTTCTGTACCGACTAGTTCAATGCCTGCTTGAAAAGTCTCTTCTATAAAATAATCATGGGTGGCTTTTTTGTTTGCGGATATTATTTTGATATCTCTTAACATTTTTAGATTTCTTAACCTTTCTTGAAGCCCCTTCAACTTTTTTAATGAGTCTAAAATCTATTTTATCATCAAAAATTTTTAAAACTTCAATCACTACCCTATCACCTAGCGATAATGTTTGTTTTGTTGTCTTATTAATATATAAGTAAGATTCTCTTATATAAATATATTCACCAGGAAATTTATTAATAGGAACAAATCCTTCAACTGTATTATCTAATTGAACGAACAAGCCTTTTTTCCCAAAAGCAAATGAAATAGTACCGATAAAGCGATTTCCTATAAAATCTTGCATATAAACTGCCTTTTTTTCTTTTAAATCAGCTCTTTCTAATTCCTCGGCTTTCCTTTCCAAAACAGAACAATTAAGAGTAAGCTCTGGCAATATATTATTATAGTGCTCTACTCTGCTTTCTATTAAAGTTCCTGCTAAATATTCTTTTATAATTCTGTGTATTAAGAGGTCTGGATATCTTCTAATAGGAGAGGTAAAATGAGTATAATATTTGGCTGCTAATCCAAAATGCCCTAATGCTTTTTCACTATATTCTGCTCTGCTCATAGTTCGTAGCAATATAGGCTTTATTAAGTTTTCTTCATTTTTATCTTTTATTTTATCCAAAAAGACTTGATAGCTTTTGCCATGTTTGCCACGAACACTATAGCCTAAAGGTTTAATAAATTCATTTAAAGATTTAAGCTTTTCAGCTTTTGGTTTTGAATGATTTCTATATACAAAAGGAAGCTCTAACCAAAAAAAATGCTCTGCTACTACTTCATTAGCTAACAACATAAATTCTTCTATTATATTCGTTGCAACAGTTTTATTTTTCACTTCTATATCAACAGGCTTTCCACGCTTCATTATTATTTTAGCCTCTGGAATGGCAAAATCTAAAGCTCCTCTAACATAACGCCTTTTACCTAAAATGGCTGCAAGCTCTTTCATAGTGAACAAAAGCTCTGTATAATTTTTATATCCATAAACTTTTTCGCCTTTAAGAACTAAGTCTACTGCTTCATAAGTCATCTTTTTTTTAGAGTTTATTATAGTGTGGATTATATCATAATTTGTTACTTCTCCTTTATTATCCACTTCCATTATACAACTTAGTGTTAACTTATCTATACCAGGTTTTAGAGAACATAAATCATTACTATGTTTTTCATCTAACATAGGTATAACTTCATTTGTTAAATATGTGCTAGTTCCTAATTCTTTTGCTCTTTCATCTAAAGGGCTATTTTCAGTTACATAATGTGCAACATCTGCAATATGAACACCTAAACGGAAGCCATCGTGTAATTTTTCTAAGCTAATGGCATCATCTAAATCTTTAGCATCTTCGCCGTCTATAGTTACTATAGTTAAGTTTGTTAAATTTAATCTATCCATTTTTTAAAATACAAGACACTTCCTTTATTTACTTCTGCTGAGCACTTCTTTTATAAAAAATTTTAATTTCTTTAATAAAAAAGCACTCATAGGTGAATTTTTCTAATTTTCACCTTTAGTGCAAATTTAATGTCCTAATGTTGATATAAGAGTTAGCACTAAGGAAAGCACTATAAAAAGTGTGCCTAGCACTTTAGTTATTAAATGTAGTTTCCCTTCAATAGAACGACCTTTATTTTTATTCCAATATGTGTCGGGGGCACCAGAGCCACCTATACCCGCTCCTAAGCCTTCATTATTTTTCTTTTGAGCTAAAATAACAATAATAAGACCTAAAGCGAGGAAACCATATATTATAGCAAGTGTAGTGTAAAGAGGTGTCATAATTTTTTGATTACTCCTTTTATGGTGTTTTAAAAATGTGTTAATACTTCGTTGAATTTCTTTAAAAATTAGGTTATGTAAAACCTTTTGGGGCATAATTTAATTACACTTCCTAATTTTACAATTATTCTACTTGTTTGAACACATTTTTATACCCACCGTTAATGTATATATATTATGGGAGAAGAAGGATTCGAACCTCCGAAGCAAATGCAGCGGTTTTACAGACCGTCCCCTTTGGCCACTCGGGAATTCTCCCATACATAGTATGGTGAGTTCATTTACCAAACTCACCATACTAGTATAACAAATTATTATAAGTTTGTCAAGTGTTTTTTAATATTTTTTTCACTCGCAACAGGTATAGCTTTTTAACTACCTAAGCAGAGAAAGGTTAATTCTTTATTTTTAATTAAAATTTATTCAGCACGGCTTCCACGCCCATTATAATCACGATTTTCAGAATAGTCTAGTCTAGCATATAAACTTAATGAATATAAACCAGCAAGACCAACTAAAGCATAAAGGAAGCGGCTAAATCCACCAAAATGGTTAACATGACCAATCCCTGTACCAAAAAGAGTTCCTATGGCATCAAAGCGGAAAAATCCGATAAGCCCCCAATTTATGGCACCTATAATAACGAGGGTTAACGCAACCCAATCTAATGTTTTCATAAAACCTCCTTGTGAAATTTATTCACAATAGTATTTTAAACATTTTTACTATAAATTATTAACTAAATTATTTCCTTGTTGACAAAATGGATTGTATTAATGTATAATTATTTTTAGAAAAGCTAGGTGTTGAAACCAAAAAAAGCAAATATTAAATAATATAATTTTTGCTTATGTTTGTAATATCAAAATAGGAGTTGTTTAATGATAAAATTTATTGTGGAAGAGAATGCTTTTTTAGGAGTAAAAAAAATTGCAAATAAAGTTGCAAAAGATTTTGAAAAAGTTAGCGGAAACTTACCCGAAATATTAGATAACATAAGTACACAAAATATAAAAAAAGATATAGCGGAATTAAAAAGCGACAATTCAAATGTATCTTCTAAAATTCTAACCGAAACAAAAGAAGTACTTTTCGCAACTTTAGGAAAAAGCCCCTTAGTCGAAAATATGATTGAAAATAAAAAATTTGATAGCAGTGAAATCAAGGGAAAAAGAGAAGTATACCAAATTAAGTGGGTAGATAATATCTTAATAGTAGTTGGCAGCGATAAAAGAGGGACTATTTATGGAATGTTTGCTCTATCTGAATTTATAGGAGTTTCTCCACTTCATTTTTGGGGAGATGCAGAGCCTCTCCGTAAAAATATATCATTAGATTTATCAATTGAAACTATATCTAAAGAGCCTAGTGTTAAATATCGTGGTTTTTTTATTAACGATGAATGGCCTTGCTTCGGCACGTGGACTTTTTCTAAATTTGGCGGCTTCACAGCAGAAATGTATGACCATGTGTTTGAACTTTTATTACGCTTAAAAGGAAACTATTTATGGCCCGCAATGTGGACTTCTTCTTTCGCATTGGATGGCCCAGGAGAAGAAAATGAAAAACTAGCCGATATTTATGGAATAGTAATAGGTGCTTCACACCATGAGCCATGCTTGAGAGCAAGCGAAGAATGGGACAAAGTTCGTGGAGAAAACTCACCTTACGGAAATGAATGGAACTATTATACAAATAAAAAGGGTCTTCTAAAATACTGGGAAGGCGGATTAAAAAGAAGTGGAAAATATGAAAAAATAGTAACAATAGGTATGCGTGGGGAAAGAGATAGTTCTATGCTCGGCGAAGAAGCGACAGTTAAAGACAATGTTGACCTTTTAAAAGATATTATTACAAACCAGAGAAACTTAATTAAAACACACGCAAATGAATTGCCACAGTTATTAGCGTTGTATAAAGAAATTGAAGAATATTTTTACGGTAATGAAGAAGTGCAAGGTTTAAAAGACTGGGACGGCTTAGAAGATGTTATACTTATGTTTTGTGAAGATAACTTTGGTTTCACAAGAACTTTGCCAACAGAAGAAGTGAGAAATAAGAAGTTTGGTATGTATTATCATTTTGATTACCACGGCGGCCCTGTTTCATATGAATGGATGCCTTCAACACCTTATAAAAAAGTATGGGAACAAATGTCCAAAGCTTATGCCCACGGCGTGAAAGATGTTTGGATTGTAAACGTCGGTGATTTAAAATTTAATGAAGTGCCCCTTTCATATTTTATGGATTTAGCATATGATTTTGAAAAATGGGGGGAAAACTTAAATTCTGTAGAACAATATATAGAAGAATGGTTTTCTAAAACATTTCCTGTGGAACCATTAGAGATACAAAAATTAATGGCAGAAGTTTTGAACGGATATATTAAATTAAATAGCTGGAGAAGACCAGAAGCTTTAAACTCTTCTATATACCACCCATATAATTATTTAGAATCCGATAGAATACTTAACATTGTAAAAGATTTAAAACAAAAAAACGATGAAATATACAATGGTTTGTATGGGTCAGAAAAAGAATCATACTACAGTATGATTTACTTACCTGCCGAAGCTAGTTTTAATTTAATTAAAATGCATATATATTCATCTAAAAATATGCACTATGCAGAACAAGGTAAAAAAATAGCTAACATATATAGAGACTTAGTAAAGAACTGTATTGAACATGATAAAGAATTATTTAGTAATTTTGCTAAATTTAAAAATGGCAAGTGGAAAGGTATGGAGTTAGAAGAACATATTGGTTTTACTATGTGGAATGATGATAACTGTAGATACCCTTTGCGTGTAACAGTAGAGCCTTTCCACAAACCACGTATGGTAGTTTCTAGGGCAGATGATAAAAAAATTCACCATAAAACATATGGCACACCTATGACTATTTTAATAGACGATTTTCTTTATTTAAGCTCTAACGAAAATAGTTATAACTCACAAGTATTTATAGAAGTAGCAAATGACGGCAAAGAAGTTTTAAATTACGATATTGTAACAGAAAATAATGAAGATTTACCAACTTGGCTAGAACTAGATATGTCAAATAATGAAGTAGAATATCAAGAAATAGTTACTGTAACTCTAAACCGTGAAAAGCTACCAAAAGATGAAGATAACGAAAATAAAATTCAAAGCACTAAATTTTTTATTACAGACGGTGAAACAAAAGTAGCTGTGGAAGTAAAAGCTAAACGAGTAAATATAAACTATCCTAAATTTACATTTTTAGAAAATAAAGGAATTATCACAATAGATGCTCACCATTTTGCAAATAAAAAAGACACAGAAAAAGGCACTTTCAAACATTTAAAAGATTATGGGAGAAGCGGGAATGGAATGAAAATTTTCCCACCTGAAATAAGTTTTAATGAAAATGAAGAAAAACCTAGCTTAACATACAAGTTTGTATCACCTGTAAGTGCTGAATATATAATAGAACTTTGGACAACACCAGTTAACCCTGTTTATGCAAATGAACCTTTAAGACTTTTATTAGAACAAAATTTAAGCTCAGAAGATATGAACAACGAAACTACAAAAATGAAACAAATAATAACTACTGTTCCTAAAAACTTTGTTGCATTTCATACAGACCCAAATTGGAGCAAGGGAGTTATGGAGAATATAAGAAAAACTTTAACAACTATAAGCTTAAAAGAGGGTTTACAAGAACTAACTATAAGCCCGCTAGAAACAGGGCTGATATTAGAAAGAATTTTAATATATAGAGAAGAAAACAAGCCAAAAGCTTCTTACTTGGGTCCTTTGGAAAGTTATTTTGTATAAAATTAAAGAAAGGCAAGAATCTTATCATTCTTGCCTTTCTTTATGCCTACTTCAAATTAATATTATAGTTTTTCTTTAATTCTTCAACTATTTTATCTCTATAGGTGCTGTCTGGAACTTCTAAGGTTATTATAACTTCTACAGCTTCATTTTTATTAACACTCACAAAATGGTCGTGCTTTATTTCAAGTATGTTTCCGCCATTATTTGCAATAATCTTACTTATAGCGTTTAAAGTGCCTGGTTGCTGAGGTATGCTAGAAGAAAAAGAAAATATTCTGCCACGTTTTCTTAAACCGTGTTGTATATAAAGAGAAATCATATTAGCATCTATATTTCCGCCGCTTATTATAGAAACTATTTTTTTATTTTTAAGATTAGGCAAAACTGTACTTAACTTTTTTAATGCAGCAGCTGTTAAAATACCAGCAGGCTCTGCAATTAGCTTTCCAATCTCAATAAATTCTAAGTTTGTTTCTATTAATTCTTCATCATCTATAGACATTAAATGGTCTATATTTTTTCTTAAATAAGGGAAAACACTATCACCTGCCCTAGCTATTTGGGCACCATCTGCTATTGTGTTTACTTTATCTAAAGTTTTAACTTCTCCTTTATCAAAAGCCATATGAACACAAGCAGCACCAGCAGGCTCTACACCTATAATTATTATATTTGGATTTTTAAGCTTAGCATAAGTTGCAACACCAGCCGAAAGACCACCACCGCCTATCGGAACTAATATAATATCTGCTTCTAGCTCTTCTAATATTTCTAAAGCACAAGTTCCTTGACCAGTTGCAACAGTTAAATCATCATAAGCGTGAACGTATGTGTAACCGTGTTTTTTTTCTAGTTCTCTTGCGTGTGCATAAGAACCATCATAATTTTCGCCATGAAGAACTACTTCAACTCCTTTATAGCTAGAAGTGTTTTTACGTTTAATTACAGGGGCAACAGTTGGCATTACTATGATAGCATTTACACCCATAGCTTCCGCTGCAAGTCCAACACCTTGAGCATGGTTTCCAGCCGATGCCGCTATTACTCCTCTCTTTCTTTCTTCTTCATTCAAAGTAGAAAGTTTGTAGTAAGCTCCTCTTATTTTATATGAACCTGTTCGCTGTAAGTTTTCTGGTTTAAAATAAACTTCATTTCCCTCTCCAAGTTCTTTTGAAAAATAATCACTAAATATTAGATTAGTTTGGCGTAATACACCTGCTTCATCTAAAACTTGTTTTGCATGATTAAAATTTTCTAATGTTAATTCTTCTATTTTTTTCATAAATAGTTCTCCTAATGTTTATGAAAGCTAGTATTTTAAATAAGCTTCCGTTTCGTTTTCTGCCTTATTTATTGTTCTCTTCTATCATTTCTATCCTTTTAGAATGAATTCCTCCTTGAAATTCTGCGGTTATCCAAGAATCTACTATCATTTTGGCTAAACCTTGGCTTATAACCCTTGCACCAAAAGCTAAAATATTTGTATTATTATGTTCTTTAGAAAGCTTTGCAGAATAAGGGTCGCTACAAGCCGCACAACGTATACCTTTCATTTTATTTGCTACAATTGATATTCCTATGCCTGTGCCGCAAATTAATATGCCGCAATTTGCTTTTTTTTCCAAAACAGCATTAGCAACATTTCGTGCGTAAATTGGATAGTCTGTAGGTTCTTGGTTATCATTTGTCCCAAAATCAATTACTTCAAAACCTTGGCTTCTAAGATGCACAGCAATTTCATTTTTTAATTTTACACCTGCGTGGTCGTTTCCTATAGCTATTATTTTTTTCATTAAAATATAAATCCCCTATTTTTAAATTATTTTTTTAGAGCAATTACTTTAGAAATTTATTATAGTTGGCAAATAAGATTAAAGCCGATGTTTTTTAAAATATACCGAAAATATAACAAGTTTTAAAGATTAGTGCTTTAATTCAATGCAAAGTTTAATACATTCCGAACAATTGGTTGGACGGGAGCTGTGCCACCGGAATTTTCTAAAACTACTGCTATAGCATAGCGTGGGTTATCTGCCGGTGCAAATCCGATAAAGAGCCCATGTGAAGCACCATACCCTACTTCTGCTGTGCCTGTTTTACCTGCTAGCTGATAATTATTTAATGCTGCTGCTATACCGGTTCCCTCAGTTACTACTCTTACCATCATATCTTTTAAATGGTTAGAATAATATTCATCAAAAAGTCTAATTGCAGGTGTGCGAAAAGTTCTTCTTATATTTCCTCTATGAGTTAATACATTTTGAACTATATGAGGCTCTGCCATTATACCACCGTTTGCAACTGTGCTAGCTAAAAGAGCTAAATAAAGAGGGTTTACAAGAGTTTGACCCTGCCCTATAGAAGTTTGCATTAACATTGCTAAGTCTGCATATTCATAAGAAAAATTAAACTGAGCTTGTGAATAGTTTAAAGAAAAATTTATGTGTGGAAAAAGCTTTCCTGCATATTTTTGAAAATTATAGCCACCTATATAATTTGCAAGTGCTACAAAAAAAGTATTGCAAGAAACAGCAAAAGCCCGAGACATATTTATATACCCATGGGCAACGTTATTAAAGTTATTTATTCTATGCCCATCTAAAATTATATGCCCATGGCAATAATGCGTAAAATTAGGAGCAAGCTTTAAGCCTAATAGTGCAGTTACAGTTTTAAATGTTGAACCGGGTGGGTAAAGCCCACCAGAGGCACGATTTAAAAATGGGCTATCGGCATCATCTCTAAGTGCATTAAAATCTTGTGCTATATTATTAGGATTAAAAGATGGATTTGAAACCATAGCACGAACCGCACCAGTAGAGGGCTCTAAAACGACTATACTACCGCGTCTATCACCTAATTGAGAATATGCAAAATTTTGCAGCTCTGAATCTAAAGTTAGCCTTAAACTGTCCCCATACATATTAGCACCAAAAGATATATAGTCTATTCTTTGAAATAGTTCACCCGATAAATTAGTTAAATAAAAATTATATCTTTCTTCTATTCCAAAACGACCAACGCCCGTATAGCCTACTGTATGAGCAAAAGCACTTCCATAAATATAATTTCTACTTAGCTCTGTTTGCTCTACAAGCAAGTTATTATTAACATCATAAATATTCCCCCGCCAAACATTTTCATGAACTATATTTGTTCTAGGGTTTAAAGTTTGATTTACAATAACAGGGCTCACAAAAACTTCAAAATAGACTATGTAGCCTACGAGGAATGCAAACATTACAAAAAAAAGCCCAAAAATTATACGAAGATTTTTTTTAATATCACCCATTAAATACTCCAATCAATTATTTAATACACTAATGATAGCCGAAATAGCTATATAAAACAGCAGTTATTCAAAATTAAATATAAAAATATATTTTTCACAATAACATTTTATCACAATGAAAGGCTACTGTAAACATTTTTTTAATTTATTTTGAAATTACTTTTCGCTTTGGATAATATTTTTTGAATTTTTTATTATTTTTAACATTATCAAAAGACTTTAAAAATTCTTGCTTAGGAGTTTTATTTTCATCAACTATGCTAAAAACAAAGTCTTTAATAGATTCCATAAACTGAGCAGGTGTACTCTCTCCAAGCTCAACTTGCTTTAAAGAATTTTCCCATTCAGCAGTTAAAAGAGGGGATTTTATACTATCAGGAAGCACAGCTATTGTATTTACACCTTTTAACGTTGGCAATAAATTATTTTTCTCTCTCTTAATAAAGTATGATTTTACTAACTTTTCTATTATAGCAGCCCTAGTTGCAGGTGTTCCTATACCTTTCCTTTCAATTTCTGCTTCAAAATCTGAAGCCTTTCTATTTACATTTTCCATAGCTGCAAGTAAAGTATTTTCTGTATATGGCTTTGGCGGTGTAGTCTCACCCTCTTTTAGCTCAAAAGTTGGATTTTCCAAAATATCACCTTTATTTAATTTAGGCAAAAAAGTTTCTTTCACAAATGATTGCTCACCTTGTTTATTACTCGGTGAAGCAACTATAATATCTGGCTCTATTTCTTTAAAACCTAATTTTATAACAGCTTTACCAGTAGCCAAAAATTTATTCCCATTACAATCAAGAGTTATAACAGTTTCTTCATATTCAAATTTAGGATAAACAGCAGCTATAAATCTAGTTTTTACTAGCTCTAAAATATTTTGCTCGTCTTCTTTAATTTTTAAAGTTTCTTTTAGCCCATTTTTAGTTGGTATAATTGCATGGTGGTCTGAAACTTTTTTATTATTTATAACTTGTTTTATATTTATATTTTTGGCTTCTAAAATATTTAAAAGCATTAAAGCTGTTTTCTCCATATCGGTCGTTAAAAATCTACTATCGGTTCTAGGATAAGTTAATAATTTTTTTTCATATAAACTTTGTGCAATAGAAAGTGTTTTATCTGCTGTATATTTAAATTTTTTATTTGCCAGCCTTTGTAAAGTAGTAAGGTCAAAAAGTTTTGGTGGTGCTTCACTTTTCTTCTTTTTTGTAACATCGGTAACAGTTGCATTATTTCCAACACAAGCATCTAAAATTTTTAATGCTTCATTTTTATCTTTAATCTTACGATTTTCATAAAAAGCTTTTAAATCACCGTGAAGAAGTTCTATACTATAGATTGGTTCTTTTTTAAAATTGTCTATAGCTTTTTGACGCTCAACTATTAAAGCTAAAGTAGGTGTTACAACTCTACCAACATTTAAAAGCTCGCCACCATATAGCTTTGTAAATAGTCTAGTACCATTTATACCAACTATCCAATCTGCCTTTTGCCTGCAAAAAGCCGCTTGATATAGATTTTCAAACTCTTCACCCTCTTTTAAATTTTCAAAACCTTGTTTTATTGAACTTTCTTCAAGCGAACTTATCCAAAGTCTTTTCACTGGTTTTTTATTTTTCGTGTTATTATAAATTTCACCGAAAATAAGCTCTCCCTCACGCCCAGCATCGCAAGCATTTATAATTAAAGTAACATCTTCACGGGCTAAGAGGTTTTTGATTACAGAAACACGTTCACTTTTGCCGTCAGAAATTTTATATTTAAATTTTAAAGGGACTATAGGCAAATGAGATATATTCCAACTTTTAAATCTATTATCATAATCGTTTGGCTCTGCAAGTGTTAATAAATGACCTGCACACCAAGTGATTATATAACCATTGCCTATATAAAAACCACTTTGTTTTGTTTTTATTCCCATCACTTTTGCAATATCTAAAGCGACTGAGGGTTTCTCTGTTATAATAAGTTTCATATTAAAATTTTTTAGCTCCGTCTGTTAAATATGCTTTATTCTCTATATTATTAGATAGCTGAACAGAGAAAGTATCTAAAATTTTCATAACCATTTCATAATATTTTTCAAGGTATTCTTTGTTTATTGTTGTTTCATCAATCAATTTATATCCGTGAGCTATTCTATTTCGAGTTTCTAAAAATTTTGTTTTAAAACCCTCTAAATAAGGTCTATTTATTGAGGGTTCATCAATTTCTAAAAGTGATTTTAAATTTACTATAATATTATCGTTATAGTTACTTCCAAATTTCAAATTTTTATCTGAGGTTTCAAATTTAAATATATCATCGTTTATAATTAATTCGGAATTTAAATCAAACTTTTTTACTTTATCAATATTAGCCAAAAAAATTGTTCCTATTCTTATTGAACTATTCTTAGCTTTCAAATTAGATATACTAGCTAGATACTCTTTCAAACAATCAATAATTCCTCCTTCTAAATGCGAATATATCAACAAAATTGAAGATTTATAATAATATAACTTATCTTTATCACTTAATTCATCAAATCCATAAAATTTTGCTCTAAAGTGAAGAAGCTCTTTTTTTCGCCAAGCCAGAACACTTTCAATAGTCTTATTATCTTCCATTTTTCACACCTTAGAAAACGTGAAAATAACTACTTTCTTTTTTTGCCAACCTTAGCTTGTTATTAACCCTCTTTTCTGTATTTTGTAATACTTTAAAGTTATTAGTTTTTTGAAATTCTTTTAGTTTGTCTATTAACTTATCACTATTTTCTTCCCAAAAATCTATATTATTCCCAACACCAACCATAACACAAATAAAGTAATTTTTTAAAGAAGAACCTGAAAATTTATCTTTAAAAAAATCAAATTTTTTAAATGCGGAATCCCCCAAAACATCATTCAGCAATTTACAAGTTTTATTAAACTTTTCTTTAATTACATCAAAATTAAGTGATAAATTTTCTCCCTTTTTATCTTTTTTATCATGATACTTTCCATGGCATATAGCAATTATATACTCATCCAAAAAACGCGGCACATTTTCCTCAGTACTCCAATCTAAATCACAATTATCGGTTATGATATAACGTGTTATCATTTCCATTCCATATCTTTCATCTTCTTGTTTTTCGGATAAAGGTAAAATATCTTTAAAATCAAGATTTTGAGATAATGATTCTATTAGGTTATAAACAGCCTCATTTTCTTGCAGCATAATAGCATTTCTAATTTCTTGAGGCTCAAGATGGCTTCCTCCACTATTAAGACGCTGAAACATTTCATATTTTTTACCTTTATCACTTTCTTTATTTATAGTTTTAACATCTATTCTATATCTTCTAAAAGAGAACTTTAAATCTTGGTCAAAACAAGTTATATTGCTATCACTAGAAACACTATTATTACCATACTGTACATTTTCAAAGTGGGGTAGATACTTTGTTTTGACTAATATAAGAGGAGGTTTAAGCTTATCATTTTCATCTTTTAAAATTCCCATGAATTCAAAAAATGTTGATAAGCGTTGTAATCCATCAATAACTTCCCATTTATTATTATTTTCTTGAAAAAATACAGATGGCATAGGAATATTAAGAATAACCGATTCTATTAATCTTGTTTTTTGTTCATCATTCCATCTAAAAAAACGTTGATAAGATGGAGCAATAGTAATTTCTCCATCTTTATAAAGACTTGCTAACTCACCAATTGACATAGGTAAATCAGAAGTATATATTTCTTTTCTCTTCTCGGCAATCTCTTTTTTCAATTCTTCTAATCTAAATTCTTGTAAATCACTCATTATACCCTCCATATAAATTTTTTTTATCAAACATAAATTCATTAATATCACTCGGCGTTATTTTATAAGACCTACCATTACAAATGATACCAATATTTTTTACATAATCCATAAATTCTTCACTATGCAAAACTTTTTGGGCAAGTTTTAAACTATATTTGCTTGTCTTAGTTATAAAAATTCCTGAACTTGGAATAGTATGCTCATCTAAAATATGTGTACTAACTTCTTTCGTTATTAAAATAGAGATTAATATTTTAGGCTCGTTTAATTTTTTTAAAGCTTGAGAGCGGCCATATTCAAACCAATTAATATTAGCGTGTGAGTTTCTCCTATCGAGTTCACTGCGAAATCTTGAAAGATACTCTTTGGCAAATGGAAAATTTTTTTGAAACTCTTCTGGAGAATATCTTAAAAATTCACCATTTTCATAATAATAGGGAAAAATTATTCTTTCTTCTCTACTCAAATTAAATGAGCGTGGATTCACAGCTTTTCTAACGAGCTGTTTTTCAATTTTTAAAGTGCTGCTATTTTCAACAATAAAATCTTCAAATTCTTCAAAGTCTTTCAAAATAAAAGCTCTATTCAAAAGAGTAGCAATAGTTACTTGTGCATTAAAATAATCACCAAAGCGTGCATATGAAATCTCTTTACTAGAATTTTCGGAAGTTGACTGTGTAAAAATCCACTTATCTTTCAAATCATAAGCAGGTATTTCAAAACTTAATTTTTGGCTTAAATCATAATAGTTTATATGCTCTAAATTTTTATTTTTACTCAGAGATAGAATAACAGAATTAGTTAATTTGTCAGAAAATATTTTTTCAGTCTTATAATCATAAATTTCTGTTAAATGAGGTTTTAAAAATTCACGGATTAGTCTACCAAATGTACATTTAAACATATTGCTAGGCACTAAATAAACCATTTTACCATTATCATTCATTGATTTTATACCCGCTTCTAAAAAAGCATAGTATATATCAAACTTACCTTGTATACAAGTTTCATAATTTTCCCTTATGTATTCTCTTTCTTCTAAATTTAAATCTCGATATGAAATATAGGGTGGATTGCCGATTACAAAATCGAACTCGTTTTCGTGTTTAATTTTTAAATAATCACGGCAAAATAAATTCCAATTTACATTTTTTATGCCATATTCATTTAATACTAAATCGTCTAAATTTTTTCGACAGTTGTTTAACTTTTCTTTTTCAATTTCATACCCAAAAATATTTTTTTCTAACCCTTTTTTAATTTCATCTAAATTTTGCTTGGAATTAAAACCCGCTACAACATATCTACGGACTATTTCCAACAAAATACCACCATCTCCACAAGAA
>WRFW01000210.1 GCA_009787435.1 Defluviitaleaceae bacterium | reverse complement strand
TGGTGGAGCTGGGGCTGGCTCTTCTTCAGGAGCAGGTGGTGCTTGTGGCGGAGCAACTATACCCGCACCAGTGCCGCCACCGCCTTGGTCATCTCTAAAAGCACCGCCAACGTTTCCAACACCTGGCTGTTGGTTTCCTCTCACTACAGGCCTTCCAACTTGCTCACCTTGAATAGTACCACCGCTAATTAAAGTAGCATTAAAAACTCTTAAGTTAGTAGTGCCTGGGCTGCGAAGAAGTGCAACTACTGCATCAATTAAAAGCCTTGCAGAAACTTCCACTTCTTGTCCATTAACTACTACTGTTAAAGTTGCAGTTGGAGCAATAGCAGCACCTGCATTTAAACGCATTATTTGATTAAGAGTTTGGTGTGAAACAACGCCACGGTTCACAAACATACGTAATCTTACAAGCTCAGTTCTTGATAATCTTTGAAACTGTGGTGTGCTAACTATTGGTGTTACTTCTGGTGTGTAGGTTACCATATCCTCCACGCCGTATGTATCTTGACCCTCTAATGGGGAATTATTTATTTCTGCTAAAGCTTCAACAGGAACTCTGTTCATAAGCTTAAATGCTAGCATGAAAATCAAAAACTTTTTATGGTTTTTTTGATATTGTCTTTTCATCTTGAAAAAATATCTCCTTTCGTTACATGTTGTTTTTAAAACGGATAGCAAAATCTTGTTTTTGAGGCGATAATCACCAATTTTTAAAAAATCAAATCTTACTAAAAGTTAGCTTTTTGGGCACACTCGCCTAAATTTAGAGCCGACAGGAATAAATTAACTATCGCCCCCCCCCTTGAAAACATTACCAAATCAGGAAGAATGAATAAGCCTTACTTCTATTATAAATAATATCTTACTATTAGTCAAGGCTTACATACTTACTTTTATGTTACATTTAGGAGAAAAATATCACAGATACCCAAAAGAGGATTTTCAATAAGAAAAACCCAAATATTAAACCTAAAAATTTAATCCCCACCGCAAATAGCTTTAAAAAAATGCCCAATTTTCAAAATACCAAAGCTATACCTTAGCTAAGTTTCTAAAAAATTTCAAGCAAATTTAAAAAATGCTTGACAACGAAACAAAAATATGATATATTGGATAAACTAGGCTATGTTTGTGCAAAACATAGCTGTTAAAATGTTGAAGCTTAAGAAGGAGTGGCTGCATGAAAAAAGGAAGAATAAAGACTATAACACAAGGCAGAGCGAAAAGGCTTAGTTATTCAAGGATTAATGAAGTCTTAGAAATGCCGAATTTAATAGAAGTTCAAAAAAATAGTTATAAATGGTTTTTAGAGGAAGGTCTTAAAGAAGTCTTTGAAGACATTTCACCAATTGCAGACACTGGCGGAAACTTAAGTTTAGAACTTGTTGATTTTAAATTAGATGAAAAATCTAAATATAGCATCCAAGAATGTAAAGATAGAGATGCAACATATGCAAAAGCTTTGCGTGTGAAAGTTCGTTTGAGAAACGCCACAACAGATGAAATAAAAGAAAATGAAATTTTTATGGGTGATTTCCCAGTAATGACAGACACAGGCACATTTATAATAAATGGTGCAGAGCGTGTTATAGTTAGCCAATTAGTACGCTCGCCAGGTGTATACTACAAAATAGATTATGATAAGTTTGGGAAAAAACTTTTTCATGCTTCAGTAATACCTAGCCGCGGGGCATGGATAGAATATGAAACAGATTCAAATAATGTTATGTATGTGCGTGTAGATAGGGCAAGAAAAATGCCGGCTACCGTTCTTTTGCGTGCACTTGGCTTAGGCGAAGATGAAGATATATTAAATCTTTTCGGGGAAGACCAACTAATAATGGATACCTTAGAAAAAGATACTACAATGAATTCTAAAACAGGGCTTGAAGAATTATACAAAAAAATAAGACCAGGCGAGCCTTTTGCAGAAGAAAATGCCAGAAGCCTTATAAATTCAATGTTTTATGACCCTAAAAGGTATGATTTAGCAAAAATAGGGCGTTATAAATTTAATAAAAAGCTAAGCTATAAATCTCGTGTTAAAGGGTTTCAGCTTTCCAGAACCGCTGTGGATATGGATGGCGAAGTAATCGCTGAAAAAGGCGAAGTCTTAACTGCTAGTTTATGTGATGAGCTGCAAAATAAAGGTGTGGCATTTGTTTATGTGCAGAGTAAAGATGGAATAGAAGTGAAAGTGCTTTCAAATATGATGGTCTCTTTAGACCATTTCTTAGGGCACTATGGAATAACTGCTACTGAATATGGAATTAAAGAAAATGTGCACCACCCTGCATTAGATGAATTGATTGAAAAAAGCGAGGGCGATATTGAAGAACTTAAGCTTTTAATAAAGCAAAATGTATCTAAATTAGTGCCTAAAAATATAACTTTTGAAGATATTATAGTTAGTGTAAACTATGTTGTGCACCTTTCTTACGGTGTAGGCTTTAAAGATGATATAGACCACCTTGGCAATAGACGTATTAGAGCGGTTGGCGAGCTTTTGCAAAACCAATTTAGAATTGGTTTAACTAGAATGGAAAGAGTTGTGCGTGAAAGAATGGTTGTGCAAGATTCTGATAATATTGTTCCCAGTTCTTTAATTAATATTAGACCGGTTACAGCAGCTATCAAAGAATTTTTTGGCTCTAGCCAGCTTTCTCAATTTATGGAGCAAACTAATCCGCTTGGTGAACTAACACACAAAAGGCGTATGTCTGCACTGGGGCCTGGTGGGCTTAATAGAGATAGAGCAGGTTTTGAAGTGCGAGATGTGCACAGCAGCCATTATGGTAGAATGTGCCCAATTGAAACGCCAGAGGGTCCAAACATTGGGCTTATAAACTCGCTTGCAACTTATGCTAGAATAAATGAATACGGCTTTATTGAAGCCCCTTACCGCCTAATAAAAAAAGACGGGGAAGACGTTATCGTTTCAAACGAATGCCAATATATAACAGCAGACGAAGAAGAAGAACACATAGTTGCCCAAGCAAATGTTGAAATTACTGAAGATAATAGATTTGAAAGCGACAAAGTAACGAGCCGACTAAAAGAAGACGTTATCGAAGCACATAAAAGCAAAGTAAGCCTTATGGACGTGAGCCCAAAGCAAATGGTAAGCGTTGCAACTGCACTTATTCCTTTCCTAGAAAACGACGACGTTACAAGGGCTCTTATGGGTTCAAATATGCAACGCCAAGCAGTGCCGCTTCTTCAAACAGATTCCCCAATAGTTGGAACAGGCATGGAGCATAAAGTAGCTTATGATTCTGGCGTATGTGTACTAGCTGAAGAAGATGGAATAGTTTCACATGTAGCTTCTAGCAAAATTGAAATAAAAAACGAAAAGGGAAAAATTAAAACTTACAGGCTCACTAAATTTAAACGTTCAAACCAAAGCACTTGCTTGCACCAAAAGCCATTAGTAAGCTTGGGTGATGTAATAAAAAAAGGCGACATAATTGCTGATGGTCCCTCAACGCAAGAGGGTGAGCTTGCCCTTGGAAGAAACCCGCTAATAGCGTTTATGACTTGGGAAGGTTACAACTATGAAGATGCTATACTTCTTTCTGAAAACCTTATAAAAGACGATGTTTATACTTCTATTCACATTGAAGAATATGAAGCAGAAAGCAGAGACTCAAAACTTGGACCGGAAGAGATAACTAGAGACATTCCAAATGTTTCTGAAGAAGCAAAACGTTTCTTAGATAGAGATGGAATAATATCTATAGGGGCAGAAGTTCGCCCAAATGATATTTTAGTTGGGAAAGTAACCCCTAAAGGAGAAACAGAGCTTTCAGCAGAAGAAAGGCTTTTGCGTGCAATTTTTGGAGAAAAAGCACGAGAAGTGAGAGACTCTTCTTTAAGAGTTCCGCATGGCGAGGGCGGAACCATTGTTGATGTGAAAGTCTTTACGAGAGAAGCAGGAGATGAGTTGCCGCCGGGCGTTAATAAAGTTGTGCGTGTTTATCTTGCACAGAAACGCAAAATATCCGTTGGTGATAAAATGGCAGGCCGCCATGGGAATAAAGGTGTTATCTCACGTGTGCTTCCAGAAGAAGATATGCCATTTCTTCCAAATGGAAGACCAGTAGATATAGTATTAAACCCGCTTGGTGTTCCCTCTCGTATGAATATAGGGCAAGTTTTAGAAGTGCATCTAGGGCTCGCTGCAAAAGTTTTAGGCTTTAAAGTTGCAACACCTGTTTTTGATGGTGCAAACGAAATAGACATTATGGACACTTTAGAGCTTGCCGATGATTTTTCAAAAATGCCTTGGGATGAATTCACAAATAAATGGGGAAATATTATAGAGCCAGATATTATGGAAGCCCTTGAAAATAATAAAGACAATCGAGAAGAATGGAAAGATGTGCCTATAACTAGAGATGGTAAAATTCATTTAAGAGATGGGCGAACAGGGGAATATTTTGATAATCCAGTAACAGTTGGCTATATGCACTATTTAAAACTTCACCACTTAGTAGACGACAAAATTCACGCTCGTTCAACAGGGCCTTACTCATTAGTTACCCAACAGCCGCTCGGTGGTAAAGCACAATTTGGTGGGCAAAGATTTGGTGAAATGGAAGTTTGGGCTTTAGAAGCATACGGTGCTAGTTATACGCTTCAAGAAATATTAACGGTTAAATCCGATGATATAGTTGGCCGTGTGAAAACTTATGAAGCAATAGTGAAAGGCGAAAATATTCCAGAGCCTGGCGTGCCAGAATCTTTTAAAGTTTTATTAAAAGAGCTGCAAGCACTTTCTTTAGATGTGCAAGTGCTTCTTGAAGACTCTTCAGAACTTGAGCTTAGAGAAACATTAGACGACACAGAAACTAGCTTAGGAGTAAACATGTATGGTGAAGAAGAAAGAGACAATTCAACACCTTTCGTACGCAAGAGTGAAGAAATTCTTCGCAACACTGCTAAGCCATCTGTTATCTTAGCTGAAGATGATCTAGACTTAGATTTAGATATTTTCTTCAACGAAGAAGAAATCTTGGAAGAAGAGGAAGAAGAAATTAAACTTGAAGACTTAGAAGTGGATATCGAAGAGATAGACATGAAAGCCTTGGGCGTCTTAGATGATGAGGAAGAAGAAATTGAAGAGGATATACAGGAAGAATTAGAAGAAGGCAAAATTAAAAACCCAGATGATGAAGATGAAGAATATCTATACGACATAGATGAAGAACTAATAGAAGATTTTGAAGACGAAGAAGACGACGAGGAGTAATATATGTCTAGCAATATAAATTTTGATTCTATAAAAATTGGGTTGGCCTCTCCAGAAAAAGTTAGAGAATGGAGCCGCGGTGAAATAAGAAAACCTGAAACTATAAACTATCGAACGCTGAAACCAGAGAGAGACGGCCTCTTTTGCGAACGTATTTTTGGACCTTCAAAAGATTGGGAGTGCTCTTGCGGGAAATATAGGCGTGTGCGAAATAGGGGAATCACTTGTGATAAATGCGGCGTTGAAGTTACAAAATCACAAGTGCGAAGAGAAAGAATGGGGCATATAGAGCTTGCAGCCCCTGTTTCACACATTTGGTATTTCAGAGGCATACCATCTCGCATGGGTATTATTTTAGATGTTTCACCGAAAATGCTTGAAAAAGTTTTATATTTTGCAAACTATATAGTGTTGGACCCAGGGGAATCTGGGCTTGAATATAAGTCTATTTTAAATGAAAGCCAATACCAAGAAGCAATTGAAAAATATGGGCGAAATTCTTTTAGAGTCGGCATGGGTGCTGAAAGTATTAAAGAGATTTTATCGAGAATAGATTTAGATAAGGAAAGCGAAGAATTAAAAGAACTTTTAAATGAAGCTATTGGGCAAAAGCGTATTAAAACTATAAAAAGACTTGAAGTGATTGAAAGTTTTAAGCAGAGCAAAAACAAGCCAGAATGGATGATTTTAGAAACACTTCCTGTAATACCGCCAAACTTACGCCCTATGGTTCAGCTAGACGGGGGTAGATTTGCAACGAGCGATTTAAACGACCTTTATAGAAGAGTTGTGAATAGAAACAACCGCCTTAAAAAATTATTAGAGCTTGGTGCACCCGATATTATAGTGAGAAATGAAAAACGTATGCTTCAAGAAGCGGTAGATTCTTTGATTGATAATGGTCGCCGTGGAAAACCTGTTACAGGCCCTGGAAACCGTGCTTTAAAATCACTTTCAGACCTTTTAAAAGGGAAACAAGGGCGTTTTAGACAAAATTTATTAGGAAAGCGTGTAGACTATTCTGGGCGTTCGGTTATAGTTGTTGGTCCAAATTTAAAGCTTTACCAATGTGGGCTTCCTAAAGAAATGGCTGTGGAACTTTTTAAACCTTTTGTAATGAAAAGCTTAGTTGAAAAAGGGCTTGCCCAAAATATTAAACACGCCAAAAGAATGGTTGAGCGTATAGAACCAGAAGTTTGGGATGTTTTAGAAGAAGTAATAAAAGAGCACCCTGTTATATTAAACCGTGCCCCTACTTTGCACCGCCTTGGTATTCAAGCATTTGAACCTATATTAGTTGAGGGAAAAGCTATTAAGCTGCACCCTCTTGTTTGTACAGCTTTTAATGCAGACTTTGATGGAGACCAAATGCCAGTGCATTTGCCGCTTTCAGCAGAAGCACAAGCAGAATGCAGATTTTTACTTCTTGCACCAAATAACCTTTTAAAACCCTCAGATGGCGAACCTGTTACAGTTCCCTCACAAGATATGGTTTTAGGAATTTACTATTTAACATTAGAAAAAATTGAAGATAATGAAGAAAAATATGGCTTAAATGAAGATGGTTCTATTCATATGAAAATTTTCAAATCGGATGAAGAAGCTATTTTAGGCTACCAAATGAACCAAATTACACTGCATGAAAGAATAAAAGTGCGAAGAGCCCCTGGAACTTTAATTGAAACTACTGCAGGGCGTGTAATATTTAATGAAGCCATACCACAAGATATAGGCTTTGTGAACAGAGCGTTACCAGAAAATAAATATAAATATGAGATAGATTTTTTAGCGGATAAAAAGGCTCTTGGGCGTATTATAAACCGCTGTATAAATAAACACGGCTCAACTAACACAGCAATAGTATTAGATAAAATTAAAGCTCTAGGGTTTAAATTTTCAACACAAGGTGCATTAACTGTTTCCGTTTCGGATATGGAAATTCCAAAAGTGAAAAATGAAATATTAGAAGCGGCAGCGTCTGAAGTTGAAGAAATAACTAAAATGTTTAGACGTGGCTTGATGACCGAAGATGAAAGATATGAACAAGTTATAAGCATTTGGGAAAAAGCAAATGAAGAACTTACAAAATCGCTATTAAGCGGGCTTGGAAAATATAACAATATTTTTATGATGGCTAACTCTGGTGCTAGGGGGTCTAACAACCAAATTAAACAGCTTGCGGGTATGCGTGGGCTAATGGCTTCGCCGAGCGGCAAAACGCTTGAAATACCTATTAAATCTAACTTCCGTGAGGGGCTTTCTGTGCTTGAGTATTTCGTGTCTGCACATGGGGCTAGAAAAGGGCTTTCAGATACTGCCTTAAGAACTGCTGAATCTGGTTATTTAACTCGTAGACTTGTAGATGTTTCACAAGATATAATAATCCGTGAGTGGGACTGTGTAACCGAAAAAGATGAAACGCCACACATGGAAGTTTCCGCTTTTAAAGAGGGAGATGAAATGATTGTTGGCCTTGCAGACCGGATAAGAGGGCGATGGGCTGCTACTAAAATAGTGCACCCAGAAACAGGTGAAACTATAGTAACAGCAGACACTATGATAAACCCAGACGCTGCCGATTTAATAGGCTCTTTAAATATAAACTCTGTAAAAATTAGAACCATTTTAACTTGCCGCTCTAAAATTGGGCTATGCTCAAAATGCTATGGTGCAAATATGGCTAGCGGGCGTATAGTGCGTATTGGCGAAGCAGTGGGCATTATTGCAGCCCAATCTATTGGCGAGCCAGGAACCCAGCTTACTATGCGTACTTTCCATACAGGCGGTATTTCAAGCAATGAAGATATTACGCAAGGGCTTCCGAGGGTTGAAGAAATTTTTGAAGCAAGAAGACCAAAAGGGCTTGCTATAATATCGGAAATTGCAGGCAAAATTTCTTTTGAAGATGTTAAAACTAAGCGGGAATTGACAGTAACGAACGCTGAAAATGGAGAAACTAGAGAATATTTGATACCTTTCGGCTCTCGCTTAAAAGTTGGCAATGGGCAGACTATAGAAGTTGGTGAAGAATTAACTGAGGGGTCTATATACCCGCAAGACATTTTAGCTATTCGTGGGCTTAGAAGCGTTCAAGATTATATGCTAAAAGAAGTTCAACGTATGTATCGCTTGCAAGGGGTTGATATAAACGACAAACACATTGAAGTTATAGTTCGCCAAATGCTTAGGCGTGTGAAAATTGAAGACCCAGGTGATACTTCCCTACTTCCCGGAAGCTTAGTAGACTGGTTAGATTTTGATGATATAAATAAAGAAATGGAAGAAAAAGAACTTACACCTGCAACTGGCAGCCGTGTTTTATTAGGAATTACTAAAGCTTCTCTTTCAACCGATTCTTTCCTTTCTGCAGCTTCTTTCCAAGAGACTACTAAAGTTTTAACTGATGCTGCAATAAAGGGCAAAATAGACCCATTAATAGGGCTAAAAGAGAACGTTATTATTGGCAAGCTTATACCTGCTGGCACTGGAATGAACACTTACAGAAAAATTAGTGTAATGGCTGAAGAAAATAATTTAGCAGAAGCACAAAGCTTAAGCTGAGCAAAAAGTTAATAAACAATAAGTATTTGAATTAAAATAAGCTATTAAAAATTTAGAGCCTTTTGGCTCTTTTTTAAATAGAGAATTTTATATTCCCAGTTAAAATTTACACGCTTTTTTTCAAAATTGCAGTAGAAATTAATAAAATTTAACTCAGAAAATTATAAACAATATACTAAAAATATACCAAACACGAAAAAGGCACACAAAACGAAGAAAAAATAAAGCTTGACTACTTATAAAATATTTAATATAATTAATTTATAAATAAAGCTATATAAAACGAGCTAAAAAATTATAGGGGGTTCTTTAAATGAGAACTATTGAAACAAAAAACATTATAACTGAAGCAGGAAAACCAATGCAAGTTAGCTACACATTAATTAAAAATGAAAATTTTTATGGAATAGAAATTAAACAGACGATAGAAAACAATATAGAGAAAAAAATTGAATTTTTCGCAGAGCTTGAGGCAGAAGCAGAAAAAATTATAATTTTGTTAGCTAAACACGATGTGTTAATAAGCAATATGAGCCCAATTTTAGACGAGGTTGTTTTTAAGAATGCCCAAGTATAATGATACCAAAATTGTAATTTAGCTATGTTTTTTTAAAAATTTTTAAAAAATCTTTTAAAAAGCTTGACAAAATATAAACTTTGTAGTAAAATATATTTGTAACAATAAAATAAATAGAAAAGGATGTGTTTGATAATGAATTTTTTACCTCTTTTTATATTTGAAGTAAGTCCAGATATAACATAAACCAACAGGAGCTTTAAACAAAATGTCTGAAGAAAAGATAAAACTTCTAAACTTAGTATTTGGGATAAATGAAAATAGTTCAGAAGAAGAGATATACAAAATTGAAAATAAAATAAAAGATTTTTTAAAAGAAAACGGAAAAGATGAGCAATTAGAAGACTCTTTAATAATTACTAATATGCGTTCTGAGATGATTTCTTCTGAAAAGGTGATAAAATCAGGAGCAACTAGAATAGAAGCAATAGACCCTATTGTTGAGAGATTAAAAAATAAATCTAACTGGGATAAATATGATTTATTTTTCTCTTTAACAGTAATCGGGAATACAAAAACATATGAAATAGCATTAGAACTTATAGAAAAAGCTTTAAAATCTGAACATATAAACGACAATAATAAAATTGTTATATGTACAAATATGAGTTTAAGACTATTGATAGCCAAGTATAAAGAACAAGTTGACTTAAAAAAAGTAACAGAAGAGTTTAATAAATTTGTAGACTTTGGATTAGAGCTTTGCAAAATAAACGAAGATTACTATTACAATTTTACACTAAACTTAGTTCTTACAATAAGAAGAAACCTTTTTGATGGTGATGAAGCTGAAATAAGAACGAACCTTAAAACTTTAAAAGCTGTGAGACCAGTTTTTATATTAATGCGTTCGGAATACCATGAACTTAGAGCATTTTTAAGCAGGTCTATAGAAAAGAGTCTTAAAAATCAAAAATTAGGTAAAAATTTAAGAGAATTTAGAGAAGAACGTGGTATTACTTTAGCAGATTTAGCTGACCTTTTAGGGATAAGCTCTACACACTTAGCCGACTATGAAAAAGGTTTTAAAAACACACCTGTTGTTTATATTTATAAAATTTCAAAAATTTTAGGCTACACTATAGAAGAGATTTTTAATGGAGTGAAAGAAACTTCAGAGTCTTCAAAAGAAAGAAAAGTAAAAACGCTTGCAAAGCTTGCTTCACAAGTTTCAGAAGAAGAAGTAGACTTGTTAATAAATGCAGTAACTGAAATTAATAAAATAATTAATAATAGACATAGCTGAAAAAACCTAAATGGAAAATTGAATAAATTAAATATAATGAAATTAGAGTTAATAAAAAACTGCCAGTTATTTGTAAATAATATGGCAGTTTTTTATTAATTTTTTGCAATTTATGAGAGGGTATTAAATTATTTTTTGCAGTTCTTTTTGATAATCATACAACCCTGTTGGATAGTCTCCATTAAAATAAGCGACGCATAAACCTTTATACTTTCCCTCTACTGGCAAGTTTATTGAATTTATCATACCTTCTAAGCTTAAAAATTGCAAGCTATCTGCACTAATAAACTCTCTAATTTGGTTTACACTATTTTCAAAAGCTATAAGTTCTCTTGTAGTTTGTATGTCTATTCCATAAAAACAAGGATAAATAAGCGGCGGTGAAGCCACTTTAAAGTGAACTTCTAAAGCACCTGCTTCTCTAAGAAGCTTCACTATTCTTTTGCTAGTAATGCCTCTAACAATTGAATCATCTATAACGACTACCTTTTTACCCTCAACTATGCTTCTAACAGCTGAAAGCTTCATACGAACGCCTTGCTCTCTTAATTCTTTTGAGGGCTGAATAAAAGTTCTGCCGACATATCTATTTTTAATCAAGCCAAGCTCGTATGGTATGCCTGCAAATTCTGAATAGCCAATAGCCGATGATATGCCAGAATCGGGCACACCTATTACTAAATCTGCACTATTTGAATTAGCACCGCTAAAAATAAGCGGTGTGATATTTAAATTTTCACTTAATGCCTGCGTCTCTTTTGCTAATGTTTTCCCCATTTCTTTGCGTGCCGTATGAACGTTAACACCATAAATATTAGAATCTGGTCTTGCAAAATATATAAACTCCATAGCACAAACTGCTAAGTTTGTATCTTCATTATATTTTTCTATGGTTATACCATTATCATTTATTATAATGATTTCACCCGGGCAAACATCTCTTACAAACTCTGCCCCGATAGTATCAAACACACAAGTTTCAGAAGCAACTACATAAGAAATATTTTTAATATTATTTGTGTTAGAATAGCTTGAATTAATATTTTCACTTTCAATTACGCCTGCCGCAGGCACTATTTTACCTATAGAAAGGGGTCTAAAACCGTTTGTATCTAAGGCGGCTATTAGTTCATTTTCAGTGAAAATTACGAAAGCAAAGCCGCCTTTAACTATGTTTAAAGCTTCTTTAACTTTTTCTTTTAATGTGTCTTTTTTACTTCTCGTTATTAAATGTGCTAAAAGCTCTGTATCTGAGCTAGATTGAAATATGCTTCCGCTTTGCTCTAATTCTTTTTTTAAAGTTTCTGCATTTATAATATTTCCATTGTGGGCTAGCGAAAAGCTGCTTTCTGCAAATCTAAATAAAAATGGCTGCACATTTGCTATTTCATTTCTTCCACCGGAAGTAGTATAGCGTACGTGCCCTATTGCAGCAGTTCCTCTTAACCCCTCTAATGTGTCTTTGCTGAAAATTTCAGCTGCAAGCCCTAGCCCACGGTGTTGGTGTAGGCAGCTATTGCCTTTTTCATCTTCTTTTTTTACTACAATGCCTGCTCCCTCTTGCCCTCTATGCTGCAAAGTATGAAGCCCTATGTAGGCTAATGAAGCTGCTTCTTTATGCCCCCAAATTCCAAAAACGCCACATTCTTCTGTTAATCCCTTTATTTCAGTAAACATTTATAATTAGTTCTCCTTAATTTTGAAAGCTGTATACATAAATAGTTTTAAGATATAGAAACATATTTTTTAAGAGCGTGTTGTTTTGCGAAGCAAAACTCTTCAGCGACTAAACTGTGTGTTTCTATATCTATAAATGATTTCTAAACATAGCTATTTCTTCTTTATATGGTGCTTTATCTTCTATATATGGCGTTTCAAGTATTTTTGGTGTGTGCACAAATTCTGGGTGATGTACAATGTAATTAAGAGTTTTAAAACCTATATTACCTTTGCCTATATTTTCATGCCTATCTTTCCTTGCACCGCAAATATTTTTGCTATCATTTATGTGTAACACTTCTATTCGATTTTTTCCTATTATTTTATCAAATTCATTCAAAACGCCATCAAAATCGTTTACTATATCATAACCGGAATCGTGCACGTGGCAAGTATCAAAACAAACACGAAGCTTTTCATTATGCGTTGTATGCTCTATAATATATGCAAGCTCTTCAAAAGTTCGCCCTAGCTCGCTCCCCTTGCCTGCCATTGCTTCTAATGATATTGTAATATCCATATCTTGCTTTAAAACTTCATTTAAACCTTTCACTATACTTTTAAGCCCAGCTTCTTCGCCCGCTTTCACGTGTGCCCCAGGGTGAAGAACAATTGTTTTAGCTTTTAAAGCTATAGAGCGTTCAATTTCTTTTGCTAAAAATTCCACTGCAAGCTCATAAGTTTCTGGCTTTATAGTGTTTGCAAGATTTATTATATAAGGTGCATGAACTATTATTTCATTTATATTGTTTTCTTTCATTAAAGCCCACCCTTCTTCAATACGCAAATCTTCGATTGGCCTGCGAACTGTGTTTTGAGGGGCACCTGTATATATCATAAAAGTTGTTGCTTCATAAGAAATTGCTTCTTTTGCCGCACCGATTAGCATTTCTTTGCCTTTCATTCCAACGTGGGAACCTATTTTCATCATTCTTTTAATTTTCTCCTAAGTTATATAATTGCTGCCCAATTAAGCTTTATAAAACATTTTAACACATTTCTTCCTAAAAAACAATTGCTTTTTTTGAGAAAATCCGTTATAATTAGTAGTAAAATTGCTATGAAAGAAATACTTTTTAATCATAAATACATATAAAAAGTGTTGCATAGTTCTGAATAATTCAAAGGGAGAAAATTATAAATGTTTGAAACACTAAAAGAGCGTGGCTTCATATTTGATACGACCCACGAAGAAGAGATTAAAAAATTATTGAATGAAGAAAAAATAAAATTTTATATAGGCTTTGACCCAACAGCAGATAGCTTACACATAGGGCATTTTTTAACTTTTATGGCTGTGGGGCATTTGCAAGCAGCAGGGCACACCCCTATAATACTGCTTGGCGGGGGCACAGGCATGATAGGCGACCCAACCGATAGAACAGATATGCGAAAAGTTTTAAGCTTAGAAGAGATAGACCACAATGTGAATAGATTTGCAGAGCAAGTTAAAAAGTTACCATTTATAGATTTAGAAAAGGCTATAGTTCTTAATAATGCTAATTGGCTTAAAGATATAAACTATATGGAGTTTTTAAGAGATTTCGGGGCAGACTTCAGCGTTAATCGTATGCTAAGTGCGGATTCTTATAAATCTCGATATGAAAAGGGACTAACTTTTTTAGAATTTAATTATATGATATTGCAAGCATACGATTTTTTATATTTAAATAAAGAGCATGGCTGTATTTTGCAAATTGGCGGGCGAGACCAATGGTCTAACATTTTGGCAGGCGTTGATTTAATAAGAAGAAAAAATAAAAAAGAAACATACGGTTTAACACTTAGCTTATTAGAGACTGCTGAAGGCAAAAAAATGGGCAAAACAGCAAATGGGGCAATTTGGTTAGATGAAAAGAAAACTTCCCCGCATGAATTTTACCAATTTTTTAGAAACGTGGAAGATAGTATGGTATGTGAGTATCTTCGCCTTTTAACTTTTGTGAGCTTAGAAGAAATAAAAGAGCTTGAAAATTTAAAAGGCAAAGAGATAAATAAAGCAAAAGAAAGGTTAGCATATGAAGTTACGAAGCTTATTCACGGTGAAAGGGAGGCGGCAGATGCGAAAAAAGCTGCTCTTAGCCTTTTTGGTGCGGGCAATGATGAAGGCTCTATTCCCAAATGTGAAATTACTGAAGATAAATTAGATATTTTAACACTTTTAGAAAAAGCAAATTTAATAAAAAGCCGAAGCGAGGGGCGAAGATTAATTGCCCAAAATGGAATAAAAATTAATGATGAGAATATAACAAACCCAGAAGAACAAATTTCTATAGTAGATGGCTTAATGATACAAAAAGGGAAAAAGAATTTTTGCAAAGTGATTAAAACAAAGGAAAATTTTAAATGAATGCACTTTTAAAGTATGGCGAAATAGCCCTTAGAGGGAAAAATAGACACCTCTTTGAAAATAAATTGATGAACACAGTTTCTAACATAGTTGGTGTGCGTGTTCAAAAAGAACAAGGGCGGTTTCTAGTTAAAGATATAACAAATATAGAACCCTTGCAAAATATAATAGGCATAAGTGCTGTATGCCCAGTAGATATAATAGAAAAAGACGACATAGATAGCTTAAAAGAAGCTGTTTTAAACCACGTTCGTGAAAATATAAGCGGAGAATTTACTTTTAAAATTACAGCAAAAAGAGCTAATAAAAATTACCCGCTAACTTCGCCAGAAATAAATATGGAGCTGGGCGGGCACATATTAGAAAATGTGCAAGGTGCTTCTGTAGATGTAAATAACCCAGACCACATAATATACGTTGAACTTAGAAACAATGTTTATGTTTATTCTAAAATATTAAAAGGGGTTGGCGGGCTTCCTAGCGGGGCTGGGCGGGCTATCTCACTTCTTTCAGGCGGGATAGACAGCCCAGTTGCCACTTTTCTTTCAGCACGCCGTGGCT
>WRFW01000209.1 GCA_009787435.1 Defluviitaleaceae bacterium | reverse complement strand
ATACCCAATTTAACCTAAGATATTAACCCACACTAAAAAGAAGTTATAGGGGGAAAAGCAAAATGAAAGAAAAAATAATATATTTGTTAATAGTGGCTTCATCTATAGCTGTGCTTCTTTTTGCAAATTTATTTATCGAAAATATTTACATAGAAGAAAGCGACTATATAAGTGCAACAGTAACTGAAATAATTGAAATATTTGAATATGAAACGATAGACGGCGTTATTAACCAATTCATTTTCTTTTATGCCCGAACTTCAAACGGGGAAATAGTTGAGGGGGAACAGAGGTTTACAGGCTTTTTAGAGCAAACATTGCCGGAAGTGGCAGTTGGTGATAGAGTATTGTTGCTATATGATAGAGATGGCTTTTATGAATTTGCAGGCTATGTACGAACTATGCCTATATATATATTAACTTCAATTTTTATAATATCAATTCTTATTTTCGGAAGAAAAAAAGGGTTTAATGCTTTGCTTTCATTAGCTTTAACAATTGCTTGTATATTTTTTGTGCTAATTCCTGCAATTATGGGCGGTGCAAATATAAGAATAGCTGCCCTTTTAGTTTGTGCATATTCTATTATAAGCAATATTTTAATTGTGGAGGGGTTCACTAAAAAAGGCATAACCGCTATAATTTCTTGCAGTTTGAGCATAATTTTAACAGGTGCTATTTTAATGATAATAGAAACACCTCTTCGTTTAAGTGGGCTTGCAAGCTTAGAAGCAAGTTTGCTTCAAGGCGTTGTAGATTTAAACGCTGTTACATTTGCAGCAATTTTAATAGGCTCTTTAGGTGCCATTATGGACATTGCAGTGAGCATTTCTTCTTCTTTATGGGAAGTTTCAGAAGCTTCTGAAAAAACATTTGTCTCTATTAAAAATAGTGAAAATAAGTTAGAAAACCAAAGAGCATCGGTTATAAACGGTTTTAAACAAAGTGTTAAATCTGGAATAAACATTGGAAAAGATATTTTAGGGACTATGTTAAATACGCTAGTTTTAGCATATATCGGCAGCTATTTAGTAATAGTGCTTTCTTTAGTTCACAATTCTTCAATAATAAATTATGAATTTTTTAATAGAGAGCAAATAATTGTTGAATTTTTAAGAATTTTAATAGGCAGCATAGGAATTTTCATTACTATCCCTATTTCTACTTTCGTTTGTGCATTTATTTATAACCGCAATGTTATTTTAAAACACCCAAGATGGGACTAAAAAGCCAAATTAGTATTTCAGTAATATAAATTCAGCGTTTGACAATACTTAATTTTTTATGTTATAATATATACAAAAAAAGAGGTAACTACCTATTATGTATGAAAAAAATGATTTCCGATTTGAAAATAAATATTTCATAAGCGAAAAAGAAATGATTATTTTGGAAAATAGGCTAAAAAATATAATGAGCTTAGACAAAAATCTAAATGGAAAGTATAGCATAGAAAGCCTCTATTTCGACGACCAATATAACACAGCCTTTAACGAAAAAATGAACGGCATTTCAATAAGAAGCAAATTTCGTGCACGCTTTTATAACGGAAATAAAGATTTTTCTAACCTTGAAATTAAACATAAAAATGGGCACTATGTAGCTAAAAAACGAGTATTCTTAACGAAAGATGAGCTTTCTTTAATAGCTGCTAAAAATTATAGTTTCATGAAAAATAGGTTAGAAAATGAAGTATTTAAAAATTTTTACAGCATACATACGAAAAAAAATATTAGACCTGTAGTGAATGTAGTGTATGATAGAACAGCTTATACATATAAATCTGGGAATGTAAGAATTACATTTGATAAAAATTTGAGGGCGGCAAAGCCTAATTCAAATATTTTTTACAATGTGTTTCCAGAGGGTCCAAAAGTGAACCCTATAATATTAGAAGTTAAATATAATAATTTTATACCCTCTGTTATATCGGAGCTTTTGGGCGGCATAATCATTTCAAACCGTACGTCTATATCTAAATTTTGTTTATGCCTTTTAAAACTAGAGGGGGGAATTTAATTAGATGCAAGAGCAGACAATCAACATTCAAGATATTCCTATATTATATAACGAAACTCCAATAGGAGATAGTATAGTTCCGATAGGAGATAGTATAGTTCCGATAGGAGATAGTATAGTTCCAATAGGAGATAATATAGTAAGAAACTTTATTGAATATATCCCACAAAATCATTATCTTACTCTAGGGGATTCTATAATATCAATTTTAATCGCCGCATTGTGCGGTGCAATTATATATTTAGTATACCGCTTTTTTTATAGAGGGCTTATTTATAGTGAAAATTTCGGTGTGTTAATAATGATGGTTACCGTTATAACCGCTTTCACAATTGTAACTATAGGCTCTAACCTTGTGTTAACGCTCGGTATGCTTGGTGCTTTATCTATGGTGCGGTTTCGCTCTTCAATAAAAGAGCCAATAGATATTGGCTTCATTTTCTTAAGCGTAGCAGTGGGAATTACTGCTGGTTCAACTTTGCATGAATTAGCAATAATAGGCACCACTCTAATATGTGCCATTTACATATTAATGGGCTTTTTGAATGTAAAAAAAGCAAAGTATTTGCTAATTTTAAACTATACAAACGAAAACGACGATAGAATTTTAAAAATGCTAAATAGAGCAGTGAAAAAATATAAGTTGAAAAATAAAACACTTTCAAATGAAAATATAGAATTGACTTTGGAAATAAAAATTAAAAATAATGATACTGAATTTATAAAAGTGTTTCAAGCTTCTGGGTATGTTAGTAGTGCTGTGATTATAGAATATAATGGGGATTATGTTTAGACCCCCTTTCTAAAAATCCCCTTTTAATCTGTAGCTTAGTAAAATAATAATTAAAATAACTTAACCATTTTTTTTAAATAGACGATAAACTCCTTGAGGGATTAAAAAATTTACCCAGCAAAAACCGAAAAAGGTTGGCATTTAAGGAGGAAAAAGAAATGAAAAAGTTTTTTATACAATTAGTTATAGGAATAGCTATTGTATTTGCACCAAAGATAACAGCACAAGCAAGCCCACAAGCTTTTATTATAGACTTGCCAGACTATATATACGTTGGACAATCTATGATAATTAATACTTACCCAATATTAGAAGACCCCATTACAGTGTTTACATTAGCAACTCAACAAAATGTGCTCGTTGGCGGGGGCTTACCAAACCCAACAGTACACACTTTAGCTTCTATAACTGGCGGTAACTATTTAACTACATCAGCACCGCACCCAGCTTTAGGGCGAACTTTAGAATATGGGTATATAATAATATCTGGTAGAACCGAACATTTTCAAGCAATGCACAAAATAGAAATTAGACCAATAAATAATTTAGAAGTAGTGCAACCAAATGTTACTATGGGATTAAGCAGCTTAAATCACCAATTTAGAGCATATGGTAGAAATTATAACAATTCAAGAATTACTAACAATTTAGCAAACTTAACAAACTTATTTTGGAGCGTTACTAACCCTTTAGCGGCAAGCGTATCAAATGATGGCTTAGTAACATTAACCCCTTTATTAGGCAGTTGGGCAAATGGAGACACTTTTAATGTGGAAGCTGAATTTGAAGTGCCAAGGTCTGCAAGAGAAAGGAACCCTATATATTGGCACGGTCCGAAAAGCCTTGAATTTCTTAAAGAATACAATTTAATTGATA
Organism: Defluviitaleaceae bacterium; assembly: GCA_009787435.1. Lineage (GTDB taxonomy): Bacteria > Bacillota > Clostridia > Lachnospirales > UBA5962 > WRFW01. Next base: position 11,499 of record WRFW01000209.1, on the reverse strand, counting down.
TTGAATATATAATGGAAAATATAGAGCCGCCTAGATTCCCATTAGAAACTACTCTTAATACAAATTCTTTATTTACGGGCTACCAAAGAAGCATTTGGGAATTTCTTGAAGATAAAGATTTAAATAGTATATTAATGCCAGGGTTTGAATTTGACTTTTCCTTAGCTAGCCCAAGCCGATTTAACCAATTTAATACTAATAACACTATTAACAATGCTATTAAACAAGAAATATTTAATTATTCAAGAATAGTTTCAAGCTACCCAAGTATGATTAATGTTGAAGTTGGCGGTTTTAATTTATCGTTTAACAAAAGATGGCACTTCACTTTTATAGTAGAATACGTTGGAAGAGATGAAATTGGGAATATAATTTTAAATGGTGATGGAACCCCAGAATATGTGATAGGAAGAATTGAGTTAAACGATAGCATTCCAAATTATATTATTTCTTCTACACTTCATCCATATGGGAATTTTCTTGATTATAGACCAGCAACCGTTTGGAGCCTTCGCAGTTTTGACCACCCTCCCTTTTTTACAACCCATGTCTTTCAACCTTCAAACGGAAGATGGACTGTGCCATTAAACACTTCTATAAGAAAACCTGCCCCTTAATATAAAATTTTCTTGATGTTTCAGAAAAAATATGTTAAAATATAAGTAGATTTATGCTAAACTTATCGGAGGTTTTGAATATGAACGATGTTTTAAAAACAATACAAGAGCGTTTCTCTTGCAGAGGGTATACAGGCGAACTTTTAGACAAAGAGATATTAAACACTATTGGGCGTGCTGCTTTGCAAGCACCATCTTCTAAAAACACGCAACATTGGCAAATAATAGCGATACAAAATAAAGAACTTTTAGACGAGATGAACGATGCAGCCTTAGACCACATAAAAATGCATGAAGCAGATGCATATGAAAGAATACTTAGCCGTGGCGGAAAAGTTTTTTATAATAGTGCTTGTATGTTTTTAATTTTAACGCCGCCAGATGCCCATGAAGACGTACGCTTAGACGTTGGCATTGTAGCCCAAAATATAGCCCTTGCAGCACAATCTTTAGGGCTTGGAAATGTAATAGCGGCGATGAGCCAATTCCCTTTTATTAACGCTGCAAAAGGCGAAGAGCTTAAAAAAAGAGTAGGCTGGAAAGAGGGTTATAATTTTGGAGTTGGTGTTTTATTAGGGCACGGAAACAACACTAAAGACCCACACGAAATAGATTTGAACAAGTTTACAATAGTAGAATAAAAAAAGAGACCCTTAAAGGGTCTTTTTTATTAAATTTATAAAGTAAAAAGCTGAGACTAAAAAATTTGATAAGTATAAATCCAAGAAAACGCTAAACTCTTACAAGCTCTGCTATGCTAATAGCTATAACATCTAATATGTCTAAAAAATCTTCGTGTAAATTATAATATTTGCCATTTGCTATTACGCTATAAGCAGCTTTGCTTCTATCATCATGCGCTGCGGCAACATATGTTGTTACATTTTTTTCTTCTAAAAGCTTTTTAATATCTTCTGGGCTTTTGCCATTTTTAGTTGGCACATGTGGCGGTGCATCTGTGATTAAAATAAAAATATTTTCTGCTTGGCTCGTTAAAGTTAATGCAGTCTCCACAGCTTCTAGGCTTGATTCTGGAATATCTCCACCATAAGTTCTTGGAATTTTTTGAACCCAGTTTCTAAACTTTTCAACATCTTCTGTCGGTTTATATATGCTAGGCTTTTCTTTTTCATATAAATCACCGAACCCTATTAAGCCTAGCTTATAGCTTATACCTTTTTCTTTTATTATGTTTGCGAAAGCTATAGCTCTATCTTTCACAGCATTTATATAACTATCCATACTGCCGGTAGTATCTATTATAAACACAATATTTACAGCCATTTTACTATTTGAAATCGGCTTTTCTTCTTCTATGTGTTCTTTGCCTGTTCTATCAAAAATTGCTTTTTCAGATTTTCCTGTAGCTTTATCTTGCAAATATACACTGAAAATATTATTTTCATCTAACTCATAAGTTAGTGAAAGGTCTGCCCCCTCTTCTAAACCCTCTAAAGATAAAAGCCCCAAATATTGACGGTTTTTTTCATAGCCTTCTTCCCATTGATAAATATTTACATTTACACTGCTAGCCATATTGGTAAAATTATCATCTGTAACGGTTATAGGTATAGGGCTTCCAAGAGGGATTATTTCTATTAACTCTCTTTCCATAGTTTCAGTATTTGTTACTGCCATTGTGCCTAAAATTTGCCTAGTAACTTGCTGCACGTGCACATTTGCGTTTGGCAAATGAATAAGAAAATTATAAATAGCAGCACCCATAGAAACGCTCTTTGCGGGGTCTTCAGCTCGGTATGGCTCTTTAAGAAGTGCAGAAACGGTTCTTTTAACCATTGGAACGAAAGTAGAACCACCAACTAATATTACCTTGGAAATTTGGTCTGCTGTTCTATCGGCTCTTTTTAAAGATTCTTCTACTATTTCGCGTGTTCGGTCTACATATTTTCTGATTAGAGTTTCAAAATCTTCCCTTGTTATTTCACAATTTAAATTTTGCGGGATTCCCTCTAACACAAATAACGGGTTCATACTAACTTTAACTTTGTTTGTAGAAGAAAGTTTCTTCTTAGTATTTTCAGCTTCCACTTTAAGCTTTTGCAGCACACGTTTTTTCTCTAAAACATCTTCTATTTTGTCTATATCTATATTTGATTGCTTTTTGAACTCTTTTTTAAAATAGTTCATTAACTCATAATCAAAATCGTCCCCGCCTAGGTTCATATCACCGACTGTTGCAAGCTCGGTGAAAGATTCACGGCCGCCCTCATCTACATTTACTTTTAAAATGCTAGCGTCAAAAGTGCCCCCGCCTAAATCATAAACTAATATAGTTTGTGCATAAGAATTTTTATAACCATATTCAATAGCTGCGGCTAAAGGCTCTGAAAGAAGAAAAACACTTTTAAAGCCTGCTAACTCGCCTGCTTCTTTAGTTGAAAATATTTGCCTATCATTAAAATAAGCTGGGTGAGTAATTACTACTTCATCAAAAGTAGTATTTGCTTGTTTTTCTGCCGCTTCTTTTAAAGTTCGCAAAATATCTGCACTAATTTCTACAGGCGTTTTTGATTCTGTTCCTAAAAGGATTTTTCCCTCTTCGCCGATATATTTTTTTATTGAGATTATAGTCGTTTCTGGGTATATTATAGCAGTTTCTTTCGCTAAGAAGCCCACTATAGTTTCATCTTCAAGATAGTTTACTACAGAGGGCAATATAGTTTCGGTTTCATCTATATAAACTGGTTCTGTTTCGTTTGTTTTATCATTAAAAATCATGGCAACAGAATTTGTCGTCCCTAAATCTATACCTAAATACATGCTACTATTTCTCCTTTTACTGTGCCATTTTCTTCTTCAACAGAAAGAGTTAACCCAATTTTATTTTTCTCTATATTTTCTATGCTCATCGTGTCTATTAAAACGCAATCTTCAAGCTTGTCCTCTTTATTTAAACGCTCTAAAATTTTAATTTGCAAAGTTTCTTTAGTGCCGCTTGAAACTTTAAAATTGTGGCTTTTTTTAGCTAAAGAGTAAGAAGTGCCCCTCGGTATCATTTTAAAAAATGTTGGCTTGCCGCCTTTTAAAAGCTCTATGCCAATATCATGGGGAACTGTTACATCAAAATCTATATTTAAGTTTAAATCTGGCAAATTTAGAAACCCCATTTTTATTGCCGCATAGTAAGTTGCCCCTATAGAGATATCTAAAGCGGGGCTGCTAGAGCTATAGAGGGTATCGGAATGAAACATAGTTAGTAGCATTTCACGAACCCAAGGCATTTCGCAAGAGCCCCCCTCAAGCACTACTCTATTAATATCGGAAGCGAGCATTGCCCCTGGGTAAGCTTCAATAAGTGTTTTTTCCACTATACGCCTAGTTTTTTCAATAAAAGGCTCTATCAATAAATTAAATTCTTCACGCTTTATTGATTCCATAAAAGGGGTTGGCAAAAAAGTGAAAGGCACTTTGTGTGTTTTAACTTTTGAAAGCCTTTCTTTTGCATCTTTTGATTTTTGTGAGAGGTCTAAACGATTTTCGAGTGCTATTTGTTCCCAAGTGATACTTGTTTTTTGTTCAATCATTTCATAAAATCTTTTAAGAATTACTTCGTCCATAATATCGCCACCGTGTTCAGAAGCCCCCCCTTGCGATATTACTTTTAATGAGATGCCCATTTCTGTTTTTTCTATAACTTTAAAAATAGTTAAATCTAAAGTGCCGCCGCCAAAATCAAAAATTAAAATATTTTCGCCCTCGTTAATATCTTGGTGGCGAGTTAAAGCGAGTGCAGCAGCTTTTGGTTCTTCAATAAGACAAATGAGATTATCTTTAAGCCCTGCTATTTCAGCTGCATGTATCGTTGCTTTTTTTGCATTATCATCAAAATCATAAGGCACAGAAATAACGACACCCGCTATTTCAGCATTTGGGTTAAGCTCATGAATGTGGTTAATTAACTTAATTAAAATTTTAGAGCTTATAACTTCTGGGGAAAGCTCTTTTTTGCTTATTTTAAATTTAACGCCTGTTCCCATATGCCTTTTTGCCGAACGGACTGTCGTTTCTGGATAAAGAAGCATTGTTCTATAAGCTTCTTCGCCGATTACCCATTCATCATCTTCTTCACGGTATTGGACAACCGATGGCATAGGAATACGACCAAAGCCGCCAGAAACATCTACTACAACAGGCTCTTTAGTATTCTTAGTCATATAGCTTAGTATTGTGTTAGTTGTGCCCAAATCTATACCTAAGATGTAGCAATTTTCACCTAGCTCACCTTTTTTTTCAATTTCCTTTTTATAGTCTTTCCAATTCATATATAAAACCCCAAACCACCTGCGGTGGGGCTAATATAATATATTTAGCCTATGCAGTGTGGATAAATTATTTAAAATTTATTACTCAATTGGATGGAGCTAAAGCTCCCTTTGCTCGCTTTTATCTCATCCACGATAGCCCAAAGAATGGGCTATCTTTAACGTAACTTTGTTACTCAATTGGATGAGCTAACGCTCCCCTTTGGTCGCTTTTATCTCATCCACGATAGCCCAAAGAATGGGCTATCTTTAACATAACTTTGTTACTCAATTATACCATAAAATAATAAAAATTGCAATAAAAAAAGATTGAAGAAAGCAAAAAGGCTAAACTTCAATCAAAATAGTCCGAAGAAAAAATAAAACTACCAGGGCTGCAAGGATTCGAACCTTGGAATGCAGGGATCAAAACCCTGTGCCTTACCGCTTGGCGACAACCCTAAAAATAGCAACAACTAAATTTAATTTATACTGTGTTGAATTTCTTCAGAAGCTCTGAAATTTACCAAAAGGAAAAATTTCTCACCTCTTCATTATTCTCATTGTCTAAATCTAAGTTAGCTGCTACTCTAAAAAACAAATAAAAAAGCGCGAAACGGGACTTGAACCCGCGACCCTCGCCTTGGCAAGGCGATGCTCTACCACTGAGCTATTCACGCTTATATTATGCAGACAAGCTAACTCGCTTGTCAACAAAATATATTTTAACACATTTCAGCTCGTTTGTCAAGCCTTTTTTTAAAATTTCTTTGAAAGTTTTTAAATAACCTAGCAAAGATATAGCTTTGGGGGAAGAGATGATTAGAATTTTTTTAATCTTAATCTACGCTGCTTAGCATATAGAGAGGGTTCACTGTTTCATTATCTCTCGTTACTCTTATACCTACATTTTCACCAAGTTCGCTAGAAAAAATAGTAGGCCTTGCAACGTGTGCTATTACTTCGCCTAAAACTACTACATCACCAACTGAAACGATTATATCGTCTAGCTGGGTGTATGTAGTGCTCCAGCCGTTTCCATGGTCTATAGTTATTTTGTTTCCTTCTCGCCTAGTGTTTGTTATAGAAGATATTACACCCTCTGCTGCTGCTTGTACGGGCGTTCCCTCTGTTGAAGCGATTCCCATTATAGCATTTGTGCGGTAAAGATTTAGAGTAGGGTCAAATATAAACCTATCTGTTGAATAATCCATTACTACTTCCCCACGAACTGGCCAAGCCATTCTTGCACCATATTCAAAAGCTGAAAAAACTGGCACTGTTGGCTCAGCTTCATAGTAAGCTTGCTCGGTATAATCAAGCTCATTTTCTATAGGAGCTTCTGCACCGGGTGTGCCTGCCTGCTCGCCCTCTGCATTATCTGTTGGCTGGTTAGTTGGCAGCTCTGGTGTTTGCTCAGTATCTTCTATAGCTTCGCTTTGGCTTGGCTCTGGGTTAAAAAATTCCCTTATGCCTGCTTCTGAGATACTAGGCTCCACTATAGGCACTGTTAACTGCGGCACTTCTAGCTGAGCTGCAAGAGAATCTACAGGGGTCGTTTGGGGTTCGTTCGTATTAAACAAAGTTACAGTTAATACTACCCCGCCTACAAGAAGAAGCCCAAGAGCCGCAATTAAAGCTCTATTTGTGTTGTTTTGTTTCATTCTTACCTCCTTGGCAATTAATATTTTTACAAACATATTATTGTCAGAAAAGGAAAAATGTATTCATAATAATTCAATAAAGTTTATTATTTTGAGGCTAAGAAATGAAAAATTGGGTGAGATAAAAAGGACTAAAAGGAATTTTTAGAGATACCCAATTTTTTGCGGCAATATACTTCCTATAATTTGCTATATGGTCTATAAAAGGTCTTTTAATTTTTGAAAAAGCCCAGGTTTAGATGAATTGGCAGCAGAAGCGGCTGCTGCCGCTGCTTCCTTAGCTTCTCTGTTGCTTTCGGCTATTGCTAAGTAAATCTCTTTTCTATTAACCGGAATTTCTCTTGGTGCTCTTATGCCAAGCTTCACTTGGTCTTGAGTGATAGAGATAACTACAATTTCTATATCATCAGCTATCATTATAGATTGCCCTTTTTTTCTCGTTAATGCTAGCATATTAGTTCGCCTCCTTTTTTGATTTTCCAGTAAAAAGTTGATGTTTCACAGAAAAATCACCATCTGAGACTACTTGCATACCTTTTTTTTCTTTTGTGTCTATTACTATTGGGCCTTTAAGGTTAACTGTAAGTTCTTCAATATTATCCGTAACTTTAACTATATTATAAATTGCCATATCTTCTTCAGAAGTTTCACTAAATAGCGGGTTATTTATAATAGGCACATATTCTTCAACAAAAAACCTAGCATTAATTAAAGGCAACACAACTATAGGATTTTCTATAGACTGTATCCAAAAAAACACTTTATTTTCTTCATCTTCAATTATAACATATTTTTCTTCCGAAAAACCAGGTATGCCACCCTTAAAAGTTATTATAGTATCTTCATTTATTTCTAATTCACCAAAAATTACACTTTCTATTTTCATTTCTTCTCTCCAACCTGTGGTAAATATAAAAGGTCTCTTGCTAGTTCTAAAGATTCATCTATTTTAGTTGTATCTTTCCCGCCTGCTATAGCTCTATTTGGCTTGCCGCCACCGCCGCCGCCAGTCGCTTTTGACATTTCACGGGCTATATTCCCTGCATTTATTCCTTTTTTAACTAAATCGCTAGTCGCCGTAACTACTATATTAACTTTACCCTCACAATCGCCAATTAAAATAGCAACTAAACTTTCCCATTCTTTGCATATTATATCGGCTAAGAAAAGCATTATATCACTTGAAATGCCGTCTATTCTATAAATAATTGCAGGCGTTTCATTTATTTCAATTTTAGAACTTACTAATTTAGAATAATAACGCTCCATATTAAATCTACATTCAAAATTGAAAGCTTTTTCTGCCAAAGTTTTGTTTTCTTCTAAAAGAGTGTTAATTTTCTTTAAAGCGTTATCACCAGAAGCTTTTAATGTGTTTTCAATTTCCTTAAGTTTTGCTTCTTTTTCACGTGTATAATCTACAACTTCTAAACCAGAAATTGCTTCAATTCTTCTAACACCTTGGGCTATAGAGCTTTCTGAAATAATTTTAAACATACAAACTTCTGAAGTGTTCGTTAAATGTGTGCCGCCACAAAGCTCTATGCTAGCCCCCATTTTAACAACACGGACAAAATCGCCATACTTTTCACCAAAAAGAGCAATCGCCCCCTCCTTTTTAGCTTCTTCTATAGGTTTTTCTTCTATTATAACGGGGTGAGCTTGTAAAATTAGTCTATTTACTATATTTTCAATTTTTTCTAGCTGCTCTGCTGTTACCGCTTCAAAATGAGTAAAATCAAACCTAAGTTTTTTAGAACTAACTTCTGAGCCTGCTTGGTTTGCATCTTCTCCTAACACATCTTTTAAAGCTTTGTGCAAAAGGTGTGCTGCTGTGTGATTTCTTGAAATTTTCTTTCTTTCAGACTGGTAAACTTCGGCTGTTACTAAATCACCCGCTTTTAATTCACCTTTTAGCAAAGTTCCTATGTGAATTATTTTATCACCACTTTTTACTGTTTTAGTTATTTCAATAGTTGCATTATTTGAGCCTGTATTTGAAATAATTAAACCGCTATCACCAATTTGCCCACCTGATTCAGCATAAAAAGGTGTTTTATTTAAAATTATTTTAATATTCTTTTCATTTTTCTCATCTTTTGAAACGTGCAAAACGGTCGCTTCTAATTTAAAATTATTATAGCCTAGAAACTCTGTCGCTTGGATATTTTCAAAAATATCACCCTCTAAGAAATTAGAAGCACTTCTTGCGTTTCTAGCTCTTTCACGCTGGGCTTGCATATGCCTTTCATAGCTATCTTTATCTACAGAAAAGCCTTTTTCTTCTGCAATCTCAGTTAAAAGCTCTAGTGGAAAGCCATATGTGTCATACATTTTGAAAGCATCTTCGCCAGAAATAGCCTTTTTAGTAACTTCATTTTCTTTTTCAGAAGTTAATTTTTCTATCATTAAAAGCCCTTGGTCTATAGTTTTGTTAAAGGCTTCTTCTTCGATATTTAAATATTTAAAAATTATGTTTTGTTTTTGTTCTAATTCTGGGTAAGCAGTTTTAGAATTTTCAACAACTACAGCTGAAACTTTTTCTAAAAAATCACCTTTTATACCTAATTTTTTACCGTGGCGAACTGCTCTTCTAAGAAGCCTTCTTAGAACATAGCCACGCCCCTCATTACTTGGCAAGATACCGTCTGAAAGCATAAAAGTTATACTTCTTATATGGTCTGTTATTATTCTTATTGAAATATCTTTTTGTTCGTGTTCGTTATATTTTTGGTTTGAAAGCTCTGTTATTTTAGATATTATATTTTGCATAGTATCGACATCAAAAATTGAAGAAACTTCTTGCATTATTACTGCCATACGCTCTAAACCCATGCCGGTATCTATATTTTTATTTGAAAGGTCTGAATAGGTGCCGTTTTCTTCTTTATTAAATTGTGTGAAAACTAAATTCCAAAATTCTAAAAATCTATCACAATCACAGCCAGGGGCACAAGTATCACTGCCACAGCCATATTTTTTACCCCTATCATAATAAAGCTCGCTGCAAGGACCGCAAGGACCAGTGCCCACTTCCCAAAAGTTATCATCTTTGCCTAGCCTAACTATTTTTTCTTTAGGAATTCCAAGTGATTCCCAAATTAATGCTGTTTCTTCATCTTCTTCGTATATAGAGAAATATATAGAATCTTTAGGAAGTTTTAAAACTTCTAAGCAAAATTCTAAAGCCCATGCTGTTGCTTCTTTTTTAAAATATTCACCGAAAGAAAAATTGCCGAGCATTTCAAAGAAAGTTCCGTGCCTCTGCGTTTTCCCTACATTTTCAATATCACCTGTTCTTATGCATTTTTGGCAAGTAGTGAGCCTTAAATTTGGCGGTGTTTCTTTCCCTATAAAATACGGCTTTAATGGTGCCATACCAGAGTTTATAATTAATAAACTTTTATCATTTTGGGGTATTAAAGAAGCACTGGGCATTCTAGTGTGTAATTTTTTTTCAAAAAAGCTGAGATATGCTTCTCTTATTTCATTTAAGTTCATTTTTCCTCCTCCCCCTTTGGGGGTTTTTAATTTTTTTTAATAGCACACTCTGCAAAGTATAATCTTTTTAAAATAGTAATTAAGTGTCTCTAAAAACTGCTAAGTTTTTAGAAAAGCACGTTAAATATAGCCCCTCTTTAGGCTATCGTGGGTGAGTTAAAAACGACCAAAAGGAGTTTTTAGAGATGCCCAACTGGAGGCAAATTCTCATTATTGATTTTACTATATATTATAAAGCATTTTAGGGAAAATGTCAAAACAATATTTGAAGCTATGGAAACACGCTTCCTATATGGGAAAGGCTTAAAAAAATAAATATTGACATAATTGTATATTATATGATATTATAAGTATAAAGAATTAAAATATAGATTAGATTACAAAAGGATGGTTAGCAATGCAAACAATGAAGTTAGAGGGTTTACACAATTTTGAATTAAAACTTGATGAAGTTATTGAATGGAAGTTTATAAACACATCATTTGATTTCTCATTTGAAAACCTTTTTGGAAGCTATGCAAAAAGCATAAAACAAGAAACAAAGACTATATGGAATGCCAAAACATACTATGCTTTAGGGCTTGAGATAAAAATAGATATGAAAAGAGTTTTTAGCTTAAGTGAAAACATAAGAAATTATGAGGGGCAAGAAGAAAGAATTACAAATATAATACCAAATTGGGCAAAAACAAGATTTGAAGATAATCCAGAAAACTATTATCATTCCTTAGAAGTTGCTACATATAGAGCGGACAATGAAATTCGCCGTATAGAATTTACTAAAGCTTTTATAATAAGCTATAAAGAAGAATTTGACGAACATACTTGGTCAGCGACTATTTTATTAGGGCAAAAACCAGATATGACCGATAGAGTTCTTATAAATGGCGAAGCTTACGGAATGAGAATACCACAACAACCAAGACCTATAGATATGTTAGTAGGAACACCTATAGTTGGTGCTGGCTCTTCTGAAAGAGCCTCAGGGGGAAGAAGTGGAACTAGGGTACACTCTGATTTGGAAGTTTGGCTAGTTCATGGAACGGTTATGCCGCCTGGTGTTGTAAATCTACCAGGAGCTGGACCAAGAAAGCATTGGTCTAATGAATTTGTAGAATATCTAGCGAACGAGTTATCAATCTCTACTAACAATATTCATATTCCAGACTGGGGCGGAGCTTTAAACGCAGTAGTACGTAGTAATGAAGGACATGCAATAGCAAGCAGCATAAATGAAAGATTAACAGAAAATCCAAATTTAAATATAGTTCTTATAGGCTACAGCCATGGTGGAAATGTTAGCATACGTGCAATAAATAGGCTAAGTAACCACTACAACATAAATACAAATAATATTACACTTATTACTATAGGCACACCTATAAGAAATGATTACACTTTAAATACAAATATTAACCAACAAATAAATGTATTTAATACGAGAGATACAGTTCA
>WRFW01000208.1 GCA_009787435.1 Defluviitaleaceae bacterium | reverse complement strand
GCCAGCGTTCATCCTGAGCCAGGATCAAACTCTCAAATAAATTGAGTTTTTAAATTTTTATACTAAGCTTTAAACACGATTAAAAATTAATCACTAACTTACATAAAATTTAAAAAACCGACTTTGCATTTTTATTTATACTAGTTAAATACTAAACTAGTTTTTTGATGTTACTTTTTCATGATTATTCAGTTTTCAAGATTCACTTCATATAATCACCTCAGTTGCTAATTTTTTCTTAGCACCCCTCAGCGACAAATAATAGTATACCACAATGATGAATGTTTGTCAACCCTTTTTTTAATATTTTTTTATTTTTTTTGTTATTTTCTTTTCCTAAGCACGTGGAAGCTATATATTACAAGGATTATAAAAGTTAAAGAAAGTACGATTACAGTCGGTGAAAGTTCTAATTCTTCTGCCTGAAAATCTTCTTCCACGTAATAAAATTCTTCTATTTGCATTTCCATAACAGGGGCTTCTTTTTCTGCAATTTGCTCTGAAAATGAAATTGCTATCGGCAGTGTTCCTAAATCGCTGTTCAAAGAAAAATTTTGATATTCTAATAAACTTGCTTCGTAATTTAAATCTAAGGTTATATTAAAATGGTTTTCTAAAATATCAACACCCCACCATATTGGGGAAGTGAAATTGTATAGTGCATTTTCACCCAATTCTAATAAATAATTATAAGAATAATTCACAACTCTAAAAATAATAGGTGCATCTTCGCTTAAAATATTAAAATAGTATGAAAGCGTTTCTTGGCTATCATCAGTAACTAATATAATTAGATAATCATCTTCTAAGAAAGCCCCTGCATAAGTTTCAGGGAAAACCAGCTCTTCTTCTTGCCAAAAATGAAGCGTAAGTTGGTTATATAATTCTGAATTGGTCAAAAAAACCTCCATTTCATACAAATGTGTTAAAAATAAATTTTTGCTCACACCGTTAACTAGTCTAATAACATCACCAAAATATTATACACTAAAAAATATAAAAATGCAAACTTATTTTAAAAATTTTGGATAGCTTTCATAAATTTATTGAATTTTTGAAAGAGATTTTAAAGAACTGAATACGCAAACGTATATTTAAAATTTTTTTGGGCAACAATCCCTTTAACAAACTTTTCAAAGGAGATTTAAAAATATGAAAATACATACGAAAGAATTAAAACAAGCATTTATACTAGGGGTGTTAATAACTTTTCTATATTCTATAAACACAGCAGCAAGAGATTTTGCAGAGCTGCAAGAAGCAGGAAAAAGAATATCTAATGAATTAGTACGCTTACACATAATAGCAAGAGATGATAGCGAGGAAGCAAAAAACGAAAAAATGAAAATAAAAAAAGAGACTCTAAAAAAATTAGAGCCTCTGCTTGAAAATATAACTTCTGTGGAAGAAGCGAGAAATATTTTATATGCAAATTTACACATTTTTGAAAGAAACGAAATTAACCCAACTTTAGAAAAGAGGAGCTTCCCATTTATAAGATATGCCAATTTTAGATTGCCAGCTGGTTATTACAAAGCTTTAGTATTAGAAATAGGAGAATCTAACGGCAGTAATTGGTGGTGTGTTTTATTCCCTACATTGTGTTTTTTAGAAGACCCTAGAGGAATAGCAAATGAAACTTTGTATGCAGAAAATGATATAATATTTAGGCTTCGTGTGTGGGATATAATTTTTTAGTTTTGCTAATGCCTAATAATTTTGTTTTTAAATTAACTTAATCGGGTATCTCTAAAAACTTATTAGTTTTTAGAAGTTCTCAATTATTAACCAACACCTGTAAATATCATCGCTATGCTATATTCATTGCAAGCTTCAATTAATTCTTTTAATTCCTTGCTATTTAAGCCGACACCTGGTGAAACAATACAAGAAATGCCCTCCTTATTTGCACGCTTTATAACTTCTAAATCAAAAAAATGAGAATCTACAGCAAGAACAGCACCTTTTGTTCTTTCTTTTATTTTAGCTTCTTCAAAGGCAATTTGGGAAGCTTTTTTTATACTAGCTTGACCAGCACCTATTCCTAATAAACTGTTACCATCTGAAATAACTGCAGAAGTTGCTTTTGAATATTTAAAGATAGTATTTGCGTAAATAGAAGCTTCTATTTCCTCTGAAGAGGGCTGTTTTTCTGTTAATATGTTTATATCTAAGCTTGTGTTTAAGTCGGCTTCTTCTAATAAAATACCACCGCCTATGCTAGATATTTTTTTACCACTAGCTTTATAGCTAGTATCTACCGAAAGCAATATTAAATTTTCATGGGTATTTAAAATTTGAATAGCTTCTTCGCTAAAATCGGGTGCTAAAATTAATTTCAAACTTCTATTTTCGTCTAAAAAAGCATTTTTAGATAAAAATGTCGCAACTTCTAGCTCAACAATTCTATTAAACGCCGCTACACCAAAGCTATAAAAAATACTATCATCACTAAAACAAGTAGTTACTGCTTCATAAAGATTGTTGCCACCACCAAAATCAACTTTAGAAGAAGCAACGGCTATAGGGTTTAAATTTTTAACGACAACTGCAGTAGGCTCTAAAAATTCACTAACTAAAGATAGTGCTAAGTCTGAATCTCTAAGAATATCAAAACTAGCATTCCCACCCTTTATACGCTTAGCTTTTCCAATAAAGTTTGATAAACTAGCTTCTTCAGAAATAACTACTTCTTCATATATAGCACCAGTTTTATACGAATCTTCTGAGTAGTTAGCTTCCCGAACTTTGTTGTAAACTAATGTCAATTTTTCTGGATATTCTTCTTCGGTTAAATATTTTGATACTACAGCATCATAAGAAGCTGTGTATCTAAACGCTTTGGCAGCAAATTTTTTGCGTGTTTCAAGACTCACACTTCCATCTTTATCTATTTCGTATATGAATCTATAATAATCTTCAGAATCAACTATAACGGTTATATAGTTATGATTTTTTGCAGAAGCCCTTATTAGACTAGCAGTTTCTATGCTTATAGCTTCAATTACTTCTTTGTATGAATCTTCTCTTAAAGCTGAATCTACAAAAGAGTACATATTAGCAACAACTAAGTCTATAAACTCTATATTGTGTTCTATAATATCTTTCATATGTGATATATTTTCTCTATCTGCTAAAATACCGCCATAAATATTTGGGTGTAAAGTTCTAACACGCCCGTCTAAAATTTCTTTAAAGCCAGTAAGCTCATACATATTTTGAACTGCTATTCTGTTTTCTATAAGAGTTTTATAAGTTTCACCAGTAGAGATTAGCTCATACCCTTTCATAACTAGAACTTGTGCAAAATCTACTATACCTTTTTGGTCTGAAACTTGTAGTAATGCTCTTTTTTTCATAATTTTGAACTCGCTTCTTCATCTAATAAAAATGTTGATTTTTCTAAATTTATAAGCTGGGTTGGCAAGTGAGTTGGCACATGATCACCATATAAAACTTGTTTTAAAATATCTGCTTTATTAGCACCGCTTATTAAAAAGAAAATTTTATCCGCTTTATTTATATACCAAGCACTTAAGCTTAAGCGGAAAGTTTCCAACTTTGGAACGCCAACTATTAAAGTGTTTCTTGAATTTTCACCTGCATTATTTATATAATCTTCATTTGAATTGTAGTAATTATCCCCAGGCTTTGCATATAAATCTTTAGGAAAAAGAGAAGCTGTGTGCCCATCTTCACCCATGCCTAGTGATATAATATCAAGATTATCTGGCAAAGAATTTGAATATTCCATTACTACGTTAATTAAATCATCATATTCAGGTTTTTCTGTGTAATCATTAGTTAAATCAATAAAAAAGCCACTGTGCCACCTTATAACTTCTCTATCCAAGGCTTCTTCTATCATTGTGTAGTTAAAAGGGGCTTCTGTTCTTTCATCTACTATGAATATTTTTAACTTTTCCCAAGGTATTTTTTTATAATATTCTGTCGCTAAAATTGTGAGCATTTCTTTCGGAGTGCTACCACCTGAAAGCCCTATATAACAAATATCTTTTTTGCTTAAAACTTCGATAATGTTTGAATAGAAAAATTCAGCTGCTTCTTTCGCCAAATTTTCTTTTTTATAAACTCTTATATCCATTTGAGACCGTCCCTTTCTATTAGTTCATTTGCTTCAGATGGACCTTCGCTATAATCTTCATAAAAAACAAGCGTTTTGCTTTCTAAGCCACTTTCCCACGTTTTTAAAAGCGGGGTTAAAAGAGACCAAGTTGTTTCTAAAGTTTGAAAAGGAATAAAAAGGCTAGGGTCTCCTTTAAGGGAATTTAAAATAAGTTTTTCATACCCGTTTCCCTTATTCCCTATTTGCAAATTAAAAGTTTCTTCTTCACCATTTTTATATTTGATATAAACCGTTGTTTGTTTCACATCAAGCTTTTTGCCAGTACGCACGTAAATAGGGAGCTCTTTAGAAACTAGCTTAAGTGCAACATATGTTTCAATAGTTGATGTTTTTGAAACACGGTCTTCATGGCGATAAGTTTTATATTGGCCGCGAACGCTTTCTAAAACTTCAAGCGTTTTTAAAGCTAAAGATTTTTGAATTCGTATATCTTCCCCGTCTTCACGAAGAAGACCTGCTATTATTTCCATAATATGATTTTGAACCATATCTCTTAAAGCACCTGCTTTTTCATAAAAAGGCCCTCTCCCCTCAATGCCAAGAGTTTCTTTAGCCGTAATTTGAATATGTGAAACTTCTTCTCTATTAATTTTAGGAAGCCCCCGAACTGCATCTTTGCCTAGATAGTGGTCTATCCTATATATGTTTTCTTCTTTGAAGTATTTTGTTATCTCATTATTTAAATCTTTAGCAGATTGCAAATCATAGCCGAAAGGTTTTTCTAATATAATTTTGCTATTTGAAATATGTGCAATATTTTTAGCTATAGAAGCATAAAATTCAGGTGCTACTGATAAGAAAAACAAAATATTACCTGTTAGCAAGCTTTCTAAACTTTTATATTGCTCAGAAATAGAAAAATCCATTCTATGATAAGTGATAGCAGCTGCAAGCTCAGGTTTTAAGCCATCTTTATAATTTTCTGCTAAATCTCGCCTGCCTATAGCTATTATTTTAAAATCTTTTGGAAGCACTCCTTGCTCGCATAAGTTATTAAAAGCAGGTATTAATTTTCTACTAGTTAAATCACCACTAGCACCAAAAATTACAAAAGTAATATGAACCACCCCCCTATACATTATAAGTAGAAGAAGAAGTGTCTCCCCCTCTACCTGTCCAATTAGTGTGAAAAAATTCACCTGGCTTGTCTAAAAGCTCATATGTGTGTGCACCAAAGTAGTCTCTTTGGGCTTGGAGTAAATTTGCTGGCAATTTTTCTGCTCTATAAGAATCATAGTAAGTAATTGCTGATAAAAATGCCGGTATTGGTGTACCAGAAAAAATAGCGGTGGAAGTTATAGACCGCCAAGACGCTTGGGCTTCTTCACAAGCTTTACTGAAAAATGGGGAAAGCAATAAATTTTGTAAATTTTCATTTTCAGAGTAAGCATTTTTAATATCATTTAAAAATGCAGAGCGTATTATACAACCACCACGCCAAAGCATAGCTATTTCACCTAAGTTTAAATTCCATCCCCATTCTTTGGAAGCTCTTTTCATTAAATCATACCCTTGGGCATATGAAACTATTTTTGAAGCGTATAAACCTTTTTCAATAGAGTCTATAAATTTATTTGTATCTTCAATTTTTAAAAATGGCTTTGGACCTTTAAGAATTTTTGAAGCTTCCACTCTCTCATCTTTAAGGCTTGAAATTACACGTGCAAAAACTGCTTCACTAATCATAGTAAGAGGGCTGCCAAGCTCAAAAGCAGCAGCAGCAGTCCACTTGCCAGTGCCTTTTTGCCCTGCTTTATCTAAAATATTGTGCACTAACGGTTTGCCATCTTCTTTATAAGCTAGTATATCGGCTGTAATCTCTATTAAATAGCTATTTAAGACACCTTCATTCCAATTTTTAAAAATTTCAGCATGTTTATCACTATCATCTATAAATTTTAATAGCATATGGTAAGCTTCGCATATTAATTGCATATCACCATATTCTATTCCATTATGAACCATTTTAACGAAATGACCAGACCCGCCAGAGCCTATCCATTCACAACAAGGCTCACCATCTACTTTTGCTGAAATTGCTTTAAATATAGGCTCTAAATGAACCCAAGCTTCTTTGCTTCCCCCAGGCATTATAGAGGGACCAAGAAGCGCCCCCTCTTCACCGCCAGAAACACCAGCCCCAACGTATAAAAAGCCTTTTTCTTCAAGCTCTTTTACACGCCTATTAGTATCTTCATAGTGAGAATTTCCACCATCTATAATTATATCCCCTCTTTGCAAATGAGGTAACAAGCTATTTATAAATTTGTCTACAACTTCACCAGCCTTAACCATAAGCATAATTTTTCTAGGAACAGCTAAAGAGGAAACAAAATCTTCTAAGTTAGTAAAGCCTTTAATATTTTTACCTTTGGCACGCCCATTTGTGAAATTCTCTGTCTTTTCAGAAGTTCTATTGTAAACGGAAACGCTAAACCCTTTAGACTCCATATTAAGACATAAATTTTCACCCATAACAGCTAAACCGATAAGGCCAATATCTTGTTTTTGCATAATTTGTAAATCCTCTCTTTATTATGTTTTCTATAATTCTACCACTTTTTAATAAAAAAATCAATGAAAAAAACTACTTTAATTTGAAAAAGTAGTTTTTTGAAAAACAGGATATCCTAATAAAGGCAACCGTCTATAAAAAAATTTTCATCTCTATTTTCAAACATAGCGGATATAGTAGAGTTACAATAGGGCTTTTTAAACTAATGCCAATCTTAGCATTTCTAACACATAATTTATTAAATCTCTATCTTAAAAATCTAACGTGAACTATTTGTTCATTTTCAACTCTATAAATAGCGACAACGTGGCTTATACCATCGTTGCCTGCTCTTCCCTCAACTTTTTCTTCATCCAAGATATAATTGCCGACAACTACCCTACTTTGTAAATGGCAATGAAGATTTGGCGAAGCTTCAAACATTTTTTTATAACTTTCATACATAGCTTGCCTTCCTTTCATTAAAAGATTACCCTCGCCATCTTCAACTTTACAATTTTCTGAAAAATTTAATATAAAAGATTCTATATCTCTATTATTATAAGCTTCTAACTGAGCTGCAACGGGTTTTAATATATCCATTTTTCATACCAACCTTTATTAACAATTTTTATAATTAAATATCTCTAAAAAGCTAATAGTCGTTTTTATCTTGACAACTACAATTAAAATAACAAGCTGTCTTTAACTTATATTTCTAAAAACTTAGCAATTTTTAGAGGTACTCAATTATATATTTTTTATAATTAAATGTCAATAGGTAGTTTTCAAAAAATTTTCAAGTGTTCTTTCCTTAAATTTTTTTGGAACTTCATCTCTTGCGGGTAGCGTTGGCATTTGCTCTTTTGTTAAAACAAATATTTGTGTGCTTAAATCTCTAATTTTTGAAAGCTCTTTTAAAGATTTTTCTGAAATATAATCTAAAACTACTGTTTGCGTAAACCCAAAATAAAGTGTTTTTGTACTATTTTCATTTATTTTTTCTATTGCTTCTTCTAATGAATTTGCTTCTGTTTTCTTTACTTCTTCTTCTGTTTTAAATGTGAAAGTGTTATTTTCTATGCTAAAACTAACTATAAAATCTCTTTCGGAAAGCTCTTTGCCACAGCTAACTAGAAAAATTAAAGCGATTAAAACTACTGCCCTTTTGAAAAGCTTAGCAACAATGAATAAAACTAAAGGGATTACAAACATATAAGCAATTCCAAAAGTTAAAAAGCTTTTGTGTAGTAAATCATAAATATCTATGTTAATAAAAAGCAAAGCAAAACACAAAACAGCAATTAATAGCACATAAAAACCATGGCTTCCTTTTTTAAAGACAGACTTCATTAAAAGAGAGCTGAAAAATAAACAAGCATTTGTTATAGAAAATATAGAGATTATAAAAAAGCTCATCATTAAAGCCCCTTGCCTTTGAATAAAAGCACCTGGTATTTCTGTAATATCCATCATATCTATTACTGGCCATTGAAGCGAAATGGTATATTCACCGAAGCGAAGATGAGTAATAATAGTAACGAAAACCATAATAAAAGTTAAAATGGATATAGCAGGCCAAATTTTAATTTTTTTATTTACATATGGGCGGGCTAGCAACAGAAGCTCAACACCTGTAAATGCGTAAAGTAAAAAAAGTGTGTTGCTAATAATAGGCTCATTTAATAAATTTAAATTTGACAAGCTATTTATTAAGCTTAATAAGCTGTTATAATCTAAATGAAACATAGCGAACACATATATAACTAAAATAGGAATTATAACTATAGGCATAAATATTTCTGCCATTGCCCCCCTTGCTTCATAGCCTTTAGAAGCACCAAAAGCCGAAACGACTAGTATAGCGAAGCTAATAATCCAAAAAGGGGTATTCGGAAGCATTATATATTTTGTTATCTCTAAAAAAAGCTTAATTGTTAATACAATGTGGATAACTAAGCGAGTAACGAACCCTATTGTTAATAAAAACGCAATAGGCTTTCCTATTATAATACTGCAATATTCATAAAAGCTTTTATCTGGAAAAAGATTTATGAGGCTTTTAATAATAAACGCACAAATAAAAGCAAAAAAACCAGCCAATGCAACGAAAAGAAAACTTGAAAAGCCCGCTTTTTCAAATGCCAGCCTTGGCAAAATTATAATACCAGTTCCAAAAATACTAGTTATCATCAATATATTTAATTGCTTAGCTGAAATTTTATCATTTTTATACATATTATAATTTGTGTAATTAGTTTAGAAAATATTAAATCCAATTATTGAGATTACAAATATGTTACAAAGATTGAACTTTAAAAAATTTTATGATATTATAAACATAAAACTTTCACTTCCAATATTTAAGTTAAATTAATTTTAAGAGGAACGAGGAGCTATGAAAAAGCTTTATAAGAAAGCCGTGCCAATTTTGCTTGCAAGCACTAAATATAGGTGCTGAAATTGTACCCCTTGGGGTGATATTAATGTTGTTGAAGTTGGAACAGTAGATATAGTAAGAATTAATAATGCTGGTGGGTTAGCTCTTATGAATTAAAAAAATAATATGAAATTTAAGGGACGCTCTCTATCCCTTTTTTATATTTTGAGGATGATACTCCCCTATACAATAATTTGAACGGCTTCAAAAATATAATGCTGTTTCTAAATTTAAAAAAAATGATATAGTAGATGAAATTTATATAATTAAAAATAAAAAAATGATTCACATAGATAGCTATGGTAAGGAAGATTTATATGACTTATATAAAAAACATATTTAAGCTAACAAAAAAAGAAATTTTTTATCAAAAATATTCTAAAAATATTTTTTTCGTTACGATGCTGCTAATATTCTTTGCAGGCACTCATTTGTTTAGTCTTTATATGAATGTGTTACATAGATATAATATGTACACTCAAAATGAGTTATCCCATATTGAGCAAGGCTTGGATATTTTAGAGCATCTTTCAATACCTCACGTAATACATGATGGATTAGGTACAGGAATTACTATAGAAAATACTTTGCATTTTGACTTTGTACAACTTTCTATAGCTCTGCAAAATATATCACCAAGAAATATAATTAGTGGATTTTTAGAGTATATTATTTTTGTTATATGTGCTATTATATTTGGAATATACGCTTCTTATATCGGAACTTTTGATTATAAGTCAAAAACTCATAAATTTTTTTCTGTTTCAAATAGTCAATGGGAAATCGCTATTTCAAAAATTCTATCTTTAATTTTTGTAATGGTCTTAACTATTTTAATTAGTATACTATTTGTTTTTGCTTCATCATTTTTATTAAGAGAGATTATAATAGAGCGATATAACCTAGAGAGATTTATTATAAATATGCTCAACTATGATAATAGCCTGTTTATACAAATTATATTTTCATTTTCTATTATAATTTTTTATATGGTTATATGCTTTTTTATTAGCTTCGTTACTAAAAACATGATATTTTCAACAATTTTTATTATATTTTTTGTTGCAGTGATACCTTTTTTAGGAGCATATGACCCAAGAAATGTTATAGCATATTTCTCACATCATATATTTAATTTTGAGTCAAGATTTGTAATGAATAATGCAATTCCTATAGATGTTACAAAAGGAATAATGTCTATTTTAGCTACTGTTTTTCTTACTATTTTAGTATCTAATATTATTATAAAAAATCGAAATAACTATATTTAGAAAAAATTAAGGCAAGTGTTCTTCACTCTGTCTTTTTTATTTTAATCAAGACAAAGTATAACATTTAATTAGTTGAAATTCTATTAGATATGTGTTATAATTGTCTAAAAGAGCAACGGAGGGCAACACTTTATGGATGGCATGATAGAAATAAAAAAACTATCTGAAATAGAAGATGATGTGAGAACTAAAATGGCAGAGGTTTTTGCAATTTCCTATTATGAAGAACTTTCTATAATTTCTAAAGACATTGAAAAACTAATAAAAATTTTTAGAGACTCTTTCACAGCAGAAACTTTCTATATAGCTTTTATGGACGGTGAATTAGCTGGCTTTTTAGGCTGTAGCGATAACATGTATAGAGCAATTAACATCTCAAAAGAAGTAATCTTAGCTGAGCTTGGAAAAATCAAAGGCTCTTTAATTTTTAAATTTTTAGACAAAGAATTTAACACACCAATCGCTTATACAGATGATATTGCTTATATAGAAGCAGTTGCAACGCACCCAGAAGCGAGAGACAAAGGCGTTGCCACTAGATTAATAGAACATGTTATGCTGAAATCTGGCTATAGTGAATTCCGTTTAACAGTTAAAGATAATAACCGAAAAGCTTTGAGCGTTTATAGGCGTATAGGCTTTGTTGAAGTGGATAGAATAAAAGCAAGCTTTTTTGAAAAAAAATATTTTAAATTTAAAATATATATGCGATATAGAGAAGAAACTGACATATTTGAAGATGATATTTTTTCTCAAATTGATATAGTGTAGTAGTGGTCGATATGAAAATGAATGAACGTGTAGCGAAAATATTAGACTATTTAGATGAATATTACCCACATGAAGATAAGTGCTATCTTAACTATACACACGATTATGAGCTTTTATTTGCAACTGTTTTAAGTGCCCAATGCACAGACGACCGTGTAAATATAGTTACTGAAAGCCTATTTAAAAAATATACGAGCTTAGAAGCTTTTGCAAATGCAAATTTAGAAGAATTTGAGCAAGATATTAAACCGACTGGTTTTTTCAGAAATAAAGCAAAAAATATAATAGCAAATGCTAGAATGTTACTTAGTGATTATGGCGGAATTATGCCCTCTGCTGTGGAAGAGCTTATAAAGCTGCCAGGGGTAGGCAGGAAGACCGCTAATGTAGTTCGGTGCCATATTTTTAAAATTCCATCTGTCGTTGTTGATACACACGTTGGAAGAATTTCAAGGAAGTTAGGAATAACTAAATTTGAAGACCCTGTGAAAGTGGAATTCGATTTAATGAAAAAGCTTCCGAAAAAAGCATGGATAAAGTATAACCACCAATTAATCGCACATGGCAGGGCTATTTGCAAAGCACCTAAGCCTAAATGTGAAAAATGTTTTATGCAAGATGTTTGTAAATATTATGAAGTTGAGAAATTAAAAAAATGATTATAGCTGCTCACGACTTGCAAGCAGTGTAAAAAAAGTTTACTAGCTATAATTATTTTTTTGTTAATATAATGCTTTATTAAAATTATATACGGAGGATATGGCCTATTATGCCAACCACAGTTCAAAATAAAATTATTATAAAAGGGGCAAAAGAAAATAACTTACAAAATGTTGATTTAGAAATGCCTAGAGACTCCTTAATAGTGTTCACGGGCGTTTCAGGAAGCGGAAAAACTTCCTTAGCTTTTGATACAATTTTTGCTGAGGGTCAAAGACGGTATATGGAAAGCCTTTCAAGCTATGCTAGGCAGTTTCTAGGGCAAATGGAAAAGCCGGATGTGGAAAGTATTTCTGGGCTTAGCCCTGCCATTTCTATTGACCAAAAAACCACTAACCAAAACCCCCGTTCCACAGTTGGCACAGTTACTGAAATATATGATTATTTAAGGCTTTTATTTGCTAGAATAGGCATACCACATTGCCCTAATTGTGGTAAAGAAATTAGAAAACAAACGATAGACGAAATAGTAGACGCTGTATTAGAATTAAAAGAGGGCACTAAGCTTCAAATTTTAGCCCCTATAGTGCGTGGGCGGCGAGGTGCACACCAAAAATTACTTCAGGATGCTAAAAAAAATGGATATATAAGAGTCCGTATAGATGGTGAAACATACGACTTAAATGATGAAATACAAATAGTAGTAAATAAAAAACACGATATAGAAATAGTAGTTGATAGATTAATAGTTAGAGAGGGTATAGGCAAAAGACTTTCAGAATCTATAGAAACTGTTTTCAAAATTTCTACAGGAATTTTAATAGTAGAAGCTAGTGAAGATGGTGAAACTAAAAACTTAATATTTAGCCAAAGCTTTTCTTGCCCCGATTGCGGAATTAATTTAGATACAATTGAGCCTAAATTATTTTCTTTTAATAGCCCAGTCGGTGCTTGCACTGAATGCACAGGGCTAGGAATGCAAAGAAAATTTGATGTTGATTTAGTAATTCCAAATAAGCGTTTGAGCCTTTTGCAAGGTGCCGTTGTAGCACCTGGGTGGAATTCTATCCCCTCTGAGGGGTCTATGAGTAATTCACTTATAAAAACACTTGCAAAAAATATGGGGTTTAACCCTGCAACTCCATTTGAAAAATTAGAAGAAGAAGCTCAAAAGACTATTTTATATGGATATGATAAATCATTACAAATTGAATATTATAAAGAGGGTGAAAAACGCTCTTATTACTATGAATTTGAAGGCATATTAGAAAACTTAGCCCGAAGATATGCAGAAACAACTTCAGAAACTATGCGTGCTGAATATGAAGACTGCATGGCTATATCAAAATGTCCCGCTTGCAAAGGAGGGCGTTTAAAGCCAGAAGTGTTAGCAATTACTGTTAATAATATGAGTATTTCAGAAGTAACCTCTTTAACTGTGAAAAACATAAGAGCTTATTTAGACAATTTAAAGTTAGAAAAAAATCATAAAAAAATATCTGAGCCTATTATAAGAGAAATTAAAGCGAGAGCAACTTTCTTAGTAGATGTTGGGCTTGATTACTTAACACTTTCAAGGCAAGCAGGAACACTTTCAGGCGGTGAAAGCCAAAGAATTAGACTTGCAACGCAAATTGGCTCTGGGCTTGTTGGCGTAGTATATATTTTAGATGAGCCTAGCATAGGGCTTCACCAAAGAGACAACGACAGATTACTGGAAACTTTAAACCACTTAAAAAACTTAGGCAACACTTTAATAGTAGTAGAGCATGATACAGACACTATGCTAGCTGCAGACTATATAGTAGATGTTGGCCCAAATGCAGGTGTAAATGGTGGTAAAATAGTTTATTCTGGCACAGTTCCCGGAATTTTAGAATGCGAGGGCTCTATAACTGGTGAATATTTAAGCGGCAAAAGAATAGTTGAAGTTCCAAACAAACGCCGAAAACCATCATCTAAATTTTTAGAAATAATAGGTGCTTCTGAAAATAATTTAAACGATGTTACTATTAAAATTCCTTTAGGCATTTTAACTTGTGTTACTGGCGTTTCAGGAAGCGGCAAAAGCTCTCTAGTAAATCAAATTTTATATAAAACACTTGCAAGAGACTTAAATAGAGCTAAGTTAAAACCAGGAAAACATAAAGAAATTTTAGGAACAGAAAATTTAGATAAAATAATAAATATAGACCAAAGCCCGATAGGAAGAACCCCCCGTTCAAACCCTGCAACTTATACAGGCATTTTTGATATAATAAGAGATGTTTTTTCTAATACACAAGAAGCAAAAATACGCGGCTATGCAAAGGGGCGTTTTAGCTTTAATGTGAAAGGCGGTCGTTGCGAAGCTTGTTCTGGAGATGGTATTTTAAAAATAGAGATGCACTTCTTGCCAGATGTATATGTGCCTTGCGAAGTGTGCAACGGAAAAAGATATAATAGAGAAACATTAGAAGTTAAATATAAAGAAAAAGATATTTCAGAAGTTTTAAACATGACTATAGATGAAGCTTTAAAATTTTTTGAAAACTTGCCTAGGTTAAAAGAGAAGCTGCAAACAGTTTCAGATGTTGGAATAGGCTATGTACGATTAGGGCAAAGCTCAACTACACTTTCAGGAGGGGAAGCCCAAAGAATAAAACTAGCGACTGAACTTTCAAAAAGAGCAACTGGAAAAACTATATATGTTTTAGACGAACCAACAACGGGGTTAAGCACTTATGATGTTCACAAGCTAACACATATTTTAAGCCGTTTGACTGACACTGGAAATACAGTAGTAGTAATTGAACACAATTTAGACGTAATCAAAACAGCAGACTATATAATAGATATGGGACCAGAGGGCGGAGACGGCGGTGGAAATGTAGTAGCCTGTGGAACACCTGAAGAAGTAGCAAAAGCAAAGGGTTCTTATACTGGCAAATATTTAAAGAAAGTGCTATGAAATTAAATAA
>WRFW01000207.1 GCA_009787435.1 Defluviitaleaceae bacterium | reverse complement strand
ACACCCCTTCCCATACCGAACAGGTAGGTTAAGACTATAGCGGCTGATGGTACTTGGTGGGAAGCTGCCTGGGAGAGTAGGAGGTTGCCAATTTAAATTTAGAACGGGGATATTAATCCTCGTTCTTTTAAAATGATTAACGGGGTGTAGCGTAGCTTGGCTAGCGCGCCTGATTTGGGTTCAGGAGGTCGAAGGTTCGAATCCTTTCACCCCGGTAAAATCAATATAAATAAAAGGGGCTTATGCCCCTTTATGTTTGTAAAATAGATTATGTACTTTTTCATATAATTATTTGAATAAGTTTTTTAATTGCTAAGTTCAGCCCATAAAAATTTTGATTTTTTAACTATGGTGAGTGTAGTTCAGTCGGTTAGAGCGCCAGATTGTGGTTCTGGATGTCGCGGGTTCGAATCCCGTCACTCACCCTTTATCACATTGCTTTAATTCTCTTGTTTGCCTGTTTTAAGCAAGCAATTTAATATTTTGTGCCTGTAGCTCAGCAGGATAGAGCAACGGCCTTCTAAGCCGTGGGTCAGGGGTTCGAATCCCTTCAGGCACGTTTTTGAATAACCATCATAAGTTTTGATTTAAATAACAAGATTAAGAAGAAATTTAATTAACTTTTTTATCGCTGTTATTTTTCAAAATCATTAATAAGGGTCGCTAGCTCAGCCGGTAGAGCACTGGACTTTTAATCCAGTTGTCCCGGGTTCGAACCCCGGGCGACTCATTTTTTTTTTAAAAATAATATATTTGGAGGTTTGATTAATGATGAAGTACATAGCTAGTTTATTATTTGTTATTTTAGGTTTTTTCTTTTTAAGAGTTGAAGTTTATGGTGTTGAGCTTGAGAGTTATAAATATATTTACTTTGTTGAAGTTGAGCCGGGTTTAAAAAAAGCAACTTTCTATATTAATAGTGAGCCTTTTTTTCACCCTTTAACACGTTCTATGCAAATTGAGACAGCACGTATGCAATTTCTTCTTCAACAAGATGCCTTTGCTTCTAATTCTTGGGATGTTGGATATACTTTAACAGCTGTAACTCCTAATAGCTTGATTAGTAATTTTAGAGGTGATATCTCTGTTTCTTCAACTAATTTATTATTTCCTACTCAATTCGGTAGAATTAACGCAAATGAACAATTTGTTCCTATTAGCCATACAACTAGATGGCCTGGTAGGGTTATAATACCTAGAAGTACAGCTTCTGTAAGAGTAAGAACTCATAATGCTGCTGTTCATTTTATGAGAAGTGGTTGGTCTACTTTTTCTACTGATGTTGTTGGAACTGTAGATTTAAATTGGATTTGGTGATTGTTTGAGTGATAATCACATATCTAATTATCAAAAAAAGCTTTTAGAAAAATTTGAAAGCTTTTTAATACCGTCTAAAAAAGATTTTCATCAAATTAAGAATTACCTAGCTAACAAATTTACCTTTAAAGAGGTTGCTCTTGAAAAACGCGTTTATGCTAAATATTATTATACAGAATTATGTAACGCTTTCTTTTCACATCGCAATATATACTATCATAATCGGTTTAAATCTAATGATTATAAATTAGATTTACAAATTTATTTAGTTGAAGATGATTTTAAAAGTGTTAATTATTATAAACATCAAAATTTATTTCAAAGCGAATATGAGCCTATACTAGTTTTTTTTGAAAATACAATTGAATATTTTTCTACTACATCTTCTAAATTAAGCTTAGAGCTTTCTATTTTTCACGGCATTTCTCAAGAAGACATTGACAATAAAACTGTACGTTTATTTGAATATTTGAGTTCTTTTGAGAACTCTCATGAGAAAGCCTTTGGAACTCTAATTTAAAGCAGAATATATTAAATAAAAAACAGCCTTTAAAGGCTGTTTTTTATTACTTACTATCTCATCACTTCTTCAAAGTTTTTATATTCAAGCCCAAATTCATCGGCTACGGATGTATAAGTTATATATCCATTGTAAGCATTAATACCGTTTTTAAGGTGTATATCATCTTTTGCGGCTTGTTCTAAACCTTTGTTTGCAATAGATAAGCCTTGCCTTAAAGTTGCGTTCGTTAGCCCTATTGTAGAAGTTCTAGGCACAGCACCCGGCATATTAGCAACACAGTAATGAGTTACACCGTCTACTACATAAACTGGGTCGTCATGATAAGTTACACGGCTAGTTTCAGCACAGCCACCCTGGTCTATTGCCACGTCTACTAAAACGCTTCCTGGTTTCATAGTGCTTAAATGTTCTTTTCTAATTAATTTAGGGGCTGCAGAGCCTGCTATATAAACACTTCCTATAACAGCATCTGCAGTTTTTAGCTCTTCTGCTATGTTTCCTGCACTGCTCATTAGCGTTTGAATTTTGTTTCCATAAATATCATCTATATAAGTTAAGCGGTCTATATTTATATCTAAAATACTAACTTCTGCTCCCATGCCCACCGCTATTACAGCAGCGGATAAACCAACCGAACCCGCACCAATAACTGTTACTTTTCCTCGTTTAGTTCCTGGTATGCCTGATAAAAGAACGCCTCTACCTCCTTTAGGCTTTTCTAAATATTTAGCTGCTTGTTGTATGCTCAAACGCCCTGCAACTTCGCTCATAGGCTTAAGAAGAGGGAAGCCGCCTGTTTTATCGGTTATAGTTTCATAAGCAACTGCTCTAACTCTTTTTTTAATTAATGCTTCAGTTAAAGGCTTATCTGCTGCTAAGTGCAAAAATGTGTATAAAAGTTGGTCTTCTTTAAATTTTTCATATTCGCTAGGCAAAGGTTCTTTCACTTTTATAATCATATCTGCCGTTTGCCAAATATCATCGGCGTTGTTTATTATTTCTGCACCTGCTGCTTTGTATTCTTCATCTGAAAGGCTTGCACCCTCGCCTGCTCCTCTTTCTATTAACACTCTATGCCCATTTTTAACGTAATCATAGACGTTGCTAGGGGTTAACCCTACTCTATATTCGTGTGTTTTAATTTCCTTTGTACAGCCTATTATCATAATTCTTTTTTCTCCTTGTTTATCTATATTTTATAGTAGTGTGTATTATAATTTAAGTAGTGTGGTAGATCTAATAGCTAGGTGATTGATTAGCTCTTGATTTTTAGCAAGTATTTATTATAGTTTAAGTAGTGTGGTAGATCTAATAGCTAGGTGATTGATTAGCTCTTGATTTTTAGCGAGTATTTATTATAGTTTAAGTAGTGTGGTAGATCTAATAGCTAGCGAACGATTTAGCCACTACTTTTTATAGTGAGATAGCTATTAGATCTACCACACGGGTGGGTGGTTTAATGTATTTAATGCGAAATATTTGCAAATTTTGTATGCTTGCTTAACCAAGCTAAGTTTACAGTTCCAGTCGGTCCATTCCTTTGCTTTGCTATTATTAATTCTGCTGTGTTTGGCGTTTCTGTTTCGGGATTGTAATATTCATCTCTATAGAGAAAAGAAACAACATCTGCATCTTGTTCTATTGCTCCACTTTCTCTTAAATCTGAAAGCATTGGGCGTTTATCACCTCTAGCTTCTACAGCCCTTGAAAGCTGGCTAAGAGCCACAACAGGCACATTTAATTCCCTAGCTAACCCTTTTAACGAACGTGATATTTCTGATATTTCTTGCTGACGATTGTTAGTGGGACCGGCAGAGCCGCTCATAAGCTGTAAATAGTCTATAAGTATTAATCCAAGGCCTTTTTCAAGCTTTAATTTGCGGCTTTTGGCACGTATTTGCGAAACAGTAATGCCTGGTGTATCATTTATATAAATGGGGGAGTTAGCTAATATATGCACCCCATGTGCTATTCTTTCCCAATCTTCACCTTTTAAATCACCAGTCCTTAGTTTTTGGCTATCTAGCATTGCTTCAGAAGAAAGCATTCTAGTAACTAACTGCTCTTTACTCATCTCTAAGCTGAAAACTGCCACTGGAATTTTCTTTTTAGTTGCTGAATACTGTGCAATATTTAAAGCAAAAGCAGTTTTCCCCATAGATGGTCTTGCAGCTATTAATATAAAATCTCCATTTTGAAGACCGGCAGTTTTTTCATCAAAATCTATAAAGCCTGTTTCAATTCCTGTTATTTTTGAATTTTGGTTAGATAATTCTTCAATTCTTTCAACAGCAACTTCCATTATCTCTTTGATGTGGGCAAAATCTTCACTGCTTCTTCCAGATATAATGTTGAAAATCTCTTTTTCGGCATATTCAACTATCGTTTCAATGCTTTCTTTTTCTTCGTAACTCATGCTTGATATTCCATTTGAAGTGTTTATAAGTTTACGAAGTATAGCTTTATTTTCAACAATTTTTATATATTGTGATAAATTCGCAGCCGTTGAAACACTACTTGCAATGTTTATTAAATATTCACGCCCACCTACTGCTTCAGTTACATTTTTTTTGTCTAATGAGGCTTTTACTGTTACTATATCTATTCCTATACGTTCTCTAGTAAGCTCTACCATAGTTTCAAAAATAGTGCGGTGTGCGGCAGAGTGAAAGTAGCTGCCTCTCATATTTTCAACAGCGTAATCACTAGCTTCTTCACCGAAAAACATACAGCCTAATATCGCTTGTTCTGCTTCTATATCATGGGGCAGGGCTCGTGTTTGGTTTGGTTCCATTTTTATACCTTTTCCACTCTAACCGCTAAGCTAGCTTGCACTTTTGGGTGAAGTTTTATAGTTGCTGAAGTTTCACCTATACTTTTAATATCTTTTAGCTCTATTTTCTTTTTATCGATTATTAGACCTTGCTCTTTAAGTTTTTCAGCTACTTCTTTATTTGTAATAGCACCAAAAAGCTTGCCAGATTCACCTGCTTTTGCTTTTATTAAAACAGACGTTTCTTCTATTTTGGCTTTTAAAACTTTTGCTTCTTCAAATATACGGTCTTGTTCGGCTTTTTCTTTTTGCTTTTGTGATTCTAATCTTTTCAAGTTAATGTCTGTAGCTTCTAATGCTAGTTTTTTAGGGAAAAGGAAGTTGTTCACATAGCCGTCAGAAGCGTTTATAATTTGGTCTTTCTTGCCGACTCCTTTAACATCTTCCAAGAGAATAACTTTCATTTATTGCCCTCCTTATTGTTTTTTTGATTTAAAGTCTATAAAAACTTTTAAAAGTTAGTGAAGAAAAGATAACTGTCTGAGTGTGCAACGCACATGAGTTTTAGATTTTCTGAGTCTACTTTTAAAAGTTTTAGGAAGTGTTATTTTGCTTACCTTGCATCAAGCAATGCTCTTTTAAGTTCTTCTTCTATACGTTGTATTTCATTTTCGGCTAGTCTTCTTTCTTCGCTACCTTTTTTCTGTATCTCTAAAACACCATTTATTGTAGCTATTAAGTTTTCGTTCGTCTTTTTAAGTGTTTCTGTTGAAACTATGCTTTTTTCAGCTTCTCTTGCAATTTCTAATGAGCCTTGTTTTAGCATTTCAGAATTTTTCATTAAAAGTTCGTTCGTCATGTCTGTTATTTCTTTTTGAGCTTTTAAAGCTTTTTGGCTATTGTGTATGCCTAGAGATATCACTATTTGGTTTTTCCAAAGCGGTATGCTGTTAACTATGCTAGATTGGATTTTTTCAATTAATGTAGTGTTGTTGTTTTGGATTAGTCTAATTTGGGGTGCCATTTGAAGGCTTATAGTTTTTGAAAGTTTTAAATCATGCAATTTTTTTTCAAAACGGTTTGCGTGGTTTTCCATATCGTTAAGCTTTTGAATTTCTAATTGTGTTCCCTCGGTTAGGGCAATTTTTCTCTGCTCTTCAATAGTTGTATTTTTATATTCTTCTAGCTTTTCTTCGCCGGCTGCTATGTAGTGCGAAAGGTCTTTAAAATATTCAAAGTTTTTTTCATATATTTGGTCTAACACGGCAACATCTTTCATTAGCTGCCTTTCATGATTTTCTAAAGAGCTTACAACTCTATCTATTGTCTTCTCAACGCTTTCATATTTTATAGCTAATTTATCTACAGAGCTTTTAGCCTTTTTGAAAATGCTGAAAGCTCCTTTCTTTTCGCCATCTTCATCAAAATCTTTTATAGTAATCGCTAAGTCTGTTAAATCTTTGCCTATTTCGCTTTGCACATCTCTAGTTTTCACATTTTGTAAAATTGAATCTGAAAATTTGGCAATGTTGTTTTGAGCAGCAGAGCCAAATTTGAGCACAGAAGAAGAATCTTCAAAATCTAATTCTTTTTTCAGCTCTTCTATTTTAGGGCGTTCTAGTTGCTCTACATTCGTTAAATCTTTTTTGATTTCTTCAGGTAAGTCCATATTGTCCCCTATATTTTTTTTAATTTTACGAGCCCTGCCATAAATTTTTTCTGGTTATTTTTAAATTCTATCGTTAGTTCAAAATCTGCACCTGCAGGGTTTATTGCTATTATAATCCCATCTCCATATTTAGAATGGTTCACTTTTTCACCAGTGTTATAGCCTAGTGTTTTATTTTTCGGTGCAGGAATTGGATTTTTATAGCTTTTGCCAATCTCTCGAGAGGGGTCTCCAGTGAATTGTTTTCCGCCCGCAAATTGGCTAACCCCTTTAGTTTCAGGTATTTTGCCCATAAATTCTATTAAATCTTTGTTTATCTCTTTTAAAAATCTTGATGGCTGAAAATATTCCGCTTTTCCATTTTTAATTCTTGAATTAGCAGAGCTTAAGTATAATTTTTCTTTTGCACGAGTAATTCCCACATAACAAAGTCTTCTTTCTTCTTCCATAGCCGCTTCACTTGAAATACTTCTATAGCTAGGGAATACACCTTCATCAAATCCGATTATAAAAACTGTATTAAATTCTAACCCTTTAGCTGTATGGAGCGTCATTAAAGATACGTATTTATCATCATTTGATGTGTCAAAATCTGAAATTAAGGCAACTTCTTGGAGAAAGGCACTGAGGCTAGTGTCTTCAGCTGTTTCTTGCCATTCCACAGCTTTTGAAACGAGTTCTTTAATATTGTCCATTCGGTTGTTTACTTCGTCTTTATCTTCTCCCAATTCTTTCTTATAATCTATCTTTTCTAATATGTGCGTTATCAAATTGGACACAGTGTTAGCATTTGCAAATTTTTTGAATTCTTCCATCATTTCATAAAATTCTTTTAGTTTTTTCGGTTTAATATCAATCAAAGGTGAAAGATTTTCTATATTTTCTAATGTGTTGTATAGCTGTGCCTCTTGCTCTACACTGTATTTAACGACCTTTTCTATAGTTGAATTTCCAATTCCTCGCCTAGGCACGTTTATAATTCTTCTTAAACTTATTTGGTCTTGATTGTTATAAAGCACTTTTAAGTATGCCAAAATATCTTTAATTTCTTTTCTATCATAAAACCTTGCACCGCCGAAAATTTTATAAGGTATATTTTGGCGTACTAAAGATTCTTCCATTATGCGAGAAAGTGAATTTTGCCTATAAAGAATTGCTGTATTTTTATAATCATTTTTATTTAATATAATATCTGCAATTTGGCGGGCTTCGCCATAATCTTCATCATTTTTTATAAAAGTTATTTTTTCGCCATCGCCTTTATCGGTTCTAAGAATTTTGCTTTTTCTAGTTAAATTATTTTTTATAACTTCGTTTGCGGCATTTAAAATATTGGCAGTGCTTCTATAGTTTTGCTCTAATTTTATAGTAATCGCATTTTCATAATCTTTTTCAAAATCTAAAATGTTAGTAATATCTGCACCACGCCAGCCGTATATGCTCTGGTCGTCATCTCCTACTACACATATATTTTTATGAACTTCTGCAAGCATTTTCACTAAAATATATTGGGAATGGTTTGTGTCTTGATATTCGTCTATCATTATGTATTCATACAAATTTTGATAGTTTGCTAAAATTTCTTTATTTTTTTGAAAAATCTCTATTGTTTTAAACAGGAGGTCGTCAAAGTCTAGGGCATTATTTAAAGTAAGGCGTTTTTGGTATTCTGCATAAATACTTGCAATTTTCTTTTCCCGAAATTCGGTTTCTGTATTTTTTTCATAATCTTCCGGGTATATTAAAGAATCTTTTAAATTGCTAATTTTGCTTTGTACAGTTCTATAAGGATACATTTTTTCAGAAAGGTTTAAATCTCTAATCACTTCTTTTATAACTTTTTCAGCATCTGAAGTGTCGTATATTGCGAAGTTTGAATCAAAGCCTTCTAAATTACTAATATGTGCACGAAGTATACGGGAGCATAGCGAGTGAAATGTGGAAATGGTCGGTTTTTTCCCCCCTGTGCCTATTAAGGTTTCAACCCTTTCTTTCATCTCTTTAGCCGCCTTATTAGTGAAAGTTACGGCTAATATTTTCCAAGGGGCAACTCCTTTTTCTATTAAATGGGCTATTCTATGAGTTATAACGCCAGTTTTACCACTTCCAGCCCCAGCCAAAAGAAGCAGTTGAACTCCGTCTGTCTGTAACACTGCTTCTCTTTGCTCATCATTTAAATGGTCCAAATTCATATTTAAATTTTCTCCTAAGTTTTATATATACTATTATAAACGATTTTGAGCAATTCTTCAATAGCGAATGTTTAAAAAATTAAGCCCTGTGTGCATTTTGGCAGCAAATTTTATTTTCTATTTGCCCTTATAAGTTTCAGAAACTTCCAAATAAAAATACGTTAAATGTCTTGCATATTTTGAAAGTTTATGTTAGAATAATAACAAATATACTTGTGAAAATTATTAGACTTAGGCTTTGTATGCCTATCTTTGGAGGTTAATTGTGGATAACTTATTTAAAGATATTTTAGAACTATATGGTATAGACATTGAAAATGCGAGCATGGAAAATTTTCTTGAAGTGATAAAGGCGGCAGGTCTTGAAATTGTACAAAGTGAAGATGGCTCTATTTCTGTAGTCCCTATAGATAGTTATGATAAAATAATTGAAGAAGTTTCAGCCTTAGAAGAAACAGAGACTAATAATAATCAAATTGAAAGTGTCTTTAATGGTGAATTTTTTGAAAGTGGTAAGTTAGATGCACAAAGTCCACAGCTATTCAAAAATTCATTTTTAAACAGCATAGACGATGTGGACCTTTCGGGGCTGGATTTAGAAGAAATACTTAGCTTAATAGAAGAATATGAGAAAATAGATTTAAATTCACAAAATCTTTCTTCGGTTGAAATACAGCCTATTACACATAGAATCGAAACTATAAGAATTGAAAAGGCAGAAAAAATAAAGCGAGAAGAAGAGCAGAGATATATAGATAAGGAAGCGGCTAAGCTTATTGCAGAAGCCGAACTAAAATCGCTTGAAATAGATGCTGTTTTAATGGAAGCTTCAGAGAGTTTTAATTTAGACAATTCTGTTGCCGCTATTGAAGTTTCAAAAGATATTATTGAAGACGTTAAAGAAGTTGAAACGAAAGTTCAAATTGAAGAAGGTTTTAAAAACACAGCCCCCACTAGCGGCGGTGCTTATGAAGAAATATCAGACTGGTTTAAAATACAGTCTGAAAAACTTAACTCGCTAATCGATTCATTTAAAAATAAAGTTTTAAACGAAAGTTTGGCATTTTAAAACGGTCTAATTTTTTTAATAAAATGTTTGATTGTTTTAAACCTGTGATTTTAAATTTATAGAATTATACTATTGCAACATTAATGCTGGCTAGCAAGTGTTAGTCCTCGTTTAGTGTCTGCTGAGAGATATTTTATGGATTTAAATGAAACTATACTCTTAAACACTTTTTATGGTTGTTAGCTTTAATAGTTCGCAGCTGCATTGAGTGTGTTGAGAGATAATTTTGTTATTGCAAAGGAGAAATTTTATGAAACGCAAAGCTTTAAAAAGAATTTTATCTAGCTTTTTATTATTCACGATTACTTGGGGGTCAGTTCCTGAAAATATTTTAGCTTCGGCAATAGAAAGAGCAAATGAACATACATTAGATTCACCGTATGTGTTTTCGGAAGCCCCTGAAGAAGTAATTAGTGATAATAGCGGTTTAATTAATATTTTGCCTTCAGTATCACGCTCGGCTGAAATTTCACAAGCCAACTTTACAGACGTTGTTAGAACTACTATAAACGTTAGCACTTGGGCAGAGTTTACAGGCGTTTTAGCTGGAACAAGCCCGCTAGCAGCTTCAGTTTCTTCAACAACGCCAATAGCTGTAAACATTACAGCCCCTATAACTGCTGCAAACGTTTCTACAAACGTAAATCAATTTTTTGAAAATGTACTTATTGAAGGGGCGGCTATAAACTTCACAGGTGGTGCAAACACAGTAACTACACAATGGTTAGTAGTTAACGGCGGTACCCTTTTATTATCAAATACAATCCAAAGAGATACAGGCAATATTACAGCCGATGGGGGCACAGCAGGCTCGCGTGCTGGGCAAGGTATAACTATAACAAACGGTGGTAATTTTCAACTTTTAGATGGTGCACTAATTAGAGGTTTTAGAAGAGGTGTACACGTAGTTAACGGCACATTTAATATGTTAGGCGGTGCTATAACTGGCAACCAAGCGTTAGCTAACTATGCTAATTCTGGTGGTGCAGGTGTTCGTGTTTCTGGCTCTAGTTCTTCTTTCAATATGTTTGGTGGAAGAATACACGGCAATAGACATGAAAACCCTTCAGATGCTAATTCAAGAAACTCTGGCGGTGTCGGTGTTCGTGTAGATACTGGTGCAGTTTTTAATATGCACGGTGGTATAATCGAAAATAACAGAACTAACGGCGGCTCTCTTGCTGGTTTCAGCTCTGGAATTTCAACTAGAGCGACCGGTTCTGGCGGTGGTGTTAACGTTAACCAAGCTACTTTTAATATGTTTGACGGTTTAATTGATAATAACCACGTAACAGCTGGAGGCGATGGTGCGGGTTCAGCAGGTGTTGGCGGCGGTGGTGTTGCTGTTGTCGGCAACAATTCACATTTTAATATGAGTGGTGGTTCTATAGTTAATAACTCAAGAGGGTTTTGGGCACCTAGTTTCGGAGAAAGTGCAGTGCTCGCTATGGGAGCAGGTGCTGGAACTGGTGGTGGTGGTCTTTTTTTAGTTGATGGTGCTAGTGCTCATCTTTCAGGTGGTGAAATTGCAGGAAATTACTCTCGCCGCGGCGGTGGTATAGCAATTCAAGGGCACGCTACAAATAGTGCTAATACAGGGGCAACTTGGAACGCTTCCAATCGCTCAACTCTAATAATTGATGGCTCAGCGAGAATTCACCACAACGTTGCTACTGAGGGTCGCCACGGTACTAGCGGCGGTGGAATATTTGTCGGTCCGCATTCAGATGTTATAATGAATGGCGGTATTATAGAAAGAAATATAGTAGCAAACAATATTAATGCCGATGCTGCAAATGGCGGTGGTATCCGTGTTGCAGCAGCTGCCACTTTCACTATGAATGAGGGCATTATACGTGAAAATGTGTTAAGAAATAGGACAACTGCCCAGCTTGGCACAACTGGTATAAATGGATTTTCAACAGTAATAACTGAAGCCCTTTCAGCTTCAAGTGCTTCAAGTTTGACGGGAACAGTCGCTAATACGCACATAGGTGGTGGTGTTTCTGTTAGAAGTGATGCACCTGCTAACCCAGGTCGTTTTACTATGAACGGTGGGCGTATCGAAAATAACTTGGCAGGGCGTGGCGGTGGTATAGGTATGAATGCAAATGGGTTCGTTACTATATATGGCGGCTATATTGAAAACAACCGAGCGGTTGGTACGGGCACCGGTGCAAGTGCTGCAGGCGGTGGCGGTATAGCTACTTTTGAAAATACACAAGCTGCTATATTTTCAGATATGGCTAGGCTCAGAATTTACCCTTATGCAACTATTAGAAATAACACTTCTTCAGATAGGCACTTAGTAATAAATGATGAGTTTTTTAGAAGATTTGCGGCATATGCCGGTAGAACATACGAACAATTTACAGAGGGTCAGCCTATGGTTAATCCAGGCTTTGTTACTCCAGGGCACATACATGCGTTTAACAATTCCGATATTCACACAGTCGGCACGCAAACTCTTTACACTTGGTTAAATGAAGTAGTTTACATAGATGGTGCTAGACTAGGGTACAGACCAACTAGAATTTTAAGCACAGATTTTGTTCAAAATCCAACACCAGCAGGGCAAGGTATACCAAACAGATTAACAGCTTGGGCGCCAACTACTAGAGATAGTATTTCGGTTTTAATAAACTATGGTCAAATATTTCCTGTAATAGCCCCTCCGTTAACTGGCATTTACTTCAGCAGGTGGGAAGCTACAACATCAACAGCTATAAATATCGGCTCAGGTTCTTCAATTCCTGCTATGGGCATAGTTCCACTTCCTGCTTCTGCAAACGTTAATGATGTTTCAATTCTTTTCAATATGGGAACTACACCAAGAGCTATTGCGGCTCATTGGGAAACAGCCCGCCGCTTCGCAAATAGAGTTGAGATAATACCAAACCACAATATTATTGAGCAAGGCACTTCAGCAGTTTTTGATGCAAGAGTTTACAGCCGTTATAATGAGCTTTTAAGAACTGTTGATTATATGGAAGAGCCTTATTGGGAATATTTTTGGACTAGCGTTGATTTTGAATTTTCTGTTCATAGCAGCTTTGAAGATTATATTACTTTTGAAAGAATAGATGAAACGGAAGATTTGCTCCCAGGTGAAACTTTCGTTCGTTGGGAAATAGACGGAGTAACAGCTCGTTTAAGAACTGAAGACGGGTATGATATATTTAGAGTTCGTGCAGCTACTTACAGAAATGCACCAGTAACTATAAGCCCAAATTATGCAATTTTAAGAGGAACTGCTACAAATGCACTTTATAATGAAAATGGCACGCCGGTAACTTTTAACCCAAATAGCTTGCCTCCAGATTATGCTTATAGAGAAGCAACTATTGAAATAACCCCAAGACCAATACGTACACCAGAAACTATAATAACTGCCTCTACAGAGCCTATAAAAATCTACAGAGGAAATAGTTACACAATAGAAATAACTGAAGTTTTTGATATAGATGGAAACGAAATAGACTTAACAGACCCTGCCTTAAATATAAGCTGGTCAGTAACAAATGGGTTAGCCCTTTCTAATTTAACAGTAAGTGTAGATGGCATTGAAGCCGTTGTAAATATTGATAATTATGAAGTTTTAGGCGGCAATCATTCTGTAACAATACGTGTCTCTATTGAAGATGAATATGTTGAAAAAGAAATTCCTATATATGTTTTAGCAATACGTGTTCCAACTACTATAATAGTTACACCGAGAATAGCCGCAGTTATGCAAGGTTATTCACATAATTTCACTTATGAAGTGTTAGACCAGTTTGGAGACCCATATATTTTTGACCCTTATTATGCACACTTGCAGTTTGAATGGGTAAACTTTTCAGACTATGGTGTTTCTATAGACAATACAGGTATAGTTAACACTTCACGCCTTACACCTGCAGGTACTATTATACCTGTAGTTGTAAGATTAATTAGCGACCATACAATTTATGGCGAAGCAACAGCAGTAGTAACTAACAATCCACATCGTATAAATTTAAGTATAAATAAAATTGGCAACAACGGAGCTATAGGAACACAAACTATAAATAATTTAATACCTGGTCAGCTTGTCCGTGTGTCTGTGCCGGATTTAAGAAGTTTTGGTTTTGCAAGAGACGTTATTACTTTAGATGAAAATACTATTTTAGAAACAGGCACTCTCGAAGATGATTATTTTTATATACGTATAGAAGATAATGCTAATATAGTTATAAACTTCGTTAGACATTCAAACGCTTTCACAAGGGTAGAGTGGGTTTCTAATATTGCTAGCATAAACGGATACACATATGTGTTAAGAAGAAATGTAGATTTTAACTACATACCAATAGCACCTACAGCACCAACTGGCTATATTTTAACTTCTGTAATGCCGTCAACTAGTGCTGCACAAATCTTAGCTTATACACCAGGCGGTGCCGCTCAAGATACGCAACTTATAAGGTTTACATTCACACCTATATCAGATTGGGTTCACACAAACACACGCCTAATAACAGTAAGATTTAGAGTAAATAGAGTTGGGGACTTAGGATTAGAAAGAGCTCCAAGCGAAGATAGCAGCTTCTTCATAAGAATACCAATAAACAGA